>JANQLZ010000109.1 GCA_028280325.1 Bacillota bacterium | reverse complement strand
TAGAAAGGTCTTTCCACTGAGGCTCCCATAATTGAGCTATATCTGCGTCAAAATAAAAATCTGCTTAAAGATATACTACTCGTATTATCTTTATCACAGATTTTCCCTTTTCCTTGATCTAGTCTCAATTCTGTGAGCCACGGCATAATGTTACTTTCAGGCGTTTATTGGCTATTTCCAAGAGACTCTTGTTTATACTTTAATGGTTATAGTTTTTCTACGATTGTTTCTCGAATTGAGATATTGCAGTTTGGTGAGTTGTACCGCTACGCTTATTTTATTTTTACTTTGCAAAAATAAAATGGTTTGGCTTCATACATCCGGCGGTATCCTTAAAGCCACTGGAAAAAGAGTATGATTTGCTCAGGCAATTGCCCAACTATCGTAAAAAACCAACTGCACCCCGCTTGCTTCAAAGCAAGCCCAAACCAATTGCGCAGCAATTCCACTCCGTTTACGAAGTAAACCCAATAAAAAAGACTAAAGCACCAATAATGTGCTAAAGTCTTTTGTTGATTGGTCGGGGTGCAGAGATTTGAACTCTGGGCCTCTGCGTCCCGAACACAGCGCTCTACCAAGCTGAGCTACACCCCGATATGTTATTATTTGCAGTCAAGCTATATTATAAATAAAAAAATTCAATCTGGCAATTGTCTCAGTCAGCTAAAGGCAAAGAAAAATAAAAGGTGCTGCCCTGGCCAACCTCACTGGTTACCCAGATGTCTCCACCGTGTAATCGAACAATTTTTTGAGATATATTTAATCCTAAACCACTGCCCTTGGTCTTAGAATTTCTGGAAGGCGACCCTTTATAAAACCTCTGGAAAATATAAGGCAGAATATCTTCACTTATTCCTGGGCCGGTATCTTCAATTGCTATAACAACTCTATTGTCGTTCTCGACCTGGCATGATAAGGTGATGCTGCCTTTGGTTGTGAATTTAAGTGCATTGTAAAAGATATTATTAAACACTTTGTTAATTTGATTGGTATCGACTTTAATACAGCTGTTAACCAGTTTATCAGGCAGCTTTTTAACTATGAATTCTAAATTACTGAGTTGAATATCGTAAGTAAACTTCATTCGTTGCTCATCGATTAACTCTTTAAGGAAAATAAGCTGATAATTCATTTCCAATTGCTTGTTCTCAAGTTTAGTTAAATGCAGCAAATCATCGATCAGGTTGCTCAAGTCCATAGATTTTTGTTGTATCAAATCCAGGTATTTTGTGGTCTGCTCTTTATTGAGTAATCCGTCATTAATGGCTTCAGCGTAACCGCAGATCATAGTAATCGGGGTATTCAGATCATGCGAAATATTGGCAGTTAAATCCCTGCGAAATTGAGCCGCCAGTTTTAAGTCCTCATTGGCCAGGTTCAGCTGCTCATTTGTCTTTTTCACCTGCATTAAAGACTGTTTGTACTGGTCAATAAAATAAGCAGTAACCAGAGTGGTAGAAACCAGGATATAAAACATATTGAGCATCACCCCTAAATGTCCCTCTGAAGCCATGGTAAAGTTCATAATGTTTGCGGGATAGGTGATTTCAATATAAAATAAGATCAAGATTGTTGCAAACTGAGTAAAAGCAATACCAAATCTGATTCTGCCACCGTTTAAGATAGCATTAAAGACGATCAGCATGAACAAAATCAAAGAAGCAGATCCGTTAATACCACCCGTATAAATCCACATAATTGGCAAATAAACTATGCTCAGAAAAACTAAGCTGATATTCGCTGCCAGGAGCGTTTTTTGAACCGCCAGAATCAGATAAACTGAGACAATAATCATTGCTACCATAGAGAGGATGCATAATGAGATAACGGGTTTAAAATCGGTTTCAAAGCTGATCAGCACTAGTATAACGCAGTTAATAATTGAAAAAACTGTGCATAGCAAAGCTAACTTGTTTGCCATAAAGTCGTCTGCATCTGATAAGTATTTCTCAACAAATTCTGAATATTGCTTCTCTAGCCTTGATTTAAACCTAGTTTTTGTAGCCAAAGTTCTGCTCCTATGTTTAACATAATTTAATATAAATTATAAGGTAGTAGGAAGTTATTTGCAATTGGATAAATTTTTTAAATACGAAGATTGTAATAATAAGTTGTTATATATCCTAATATGTTATAAAAGGTAGGTGATATAGATTTGTAGCATAGCCAAACTGTATAATGCCAATTAATAAAGCTTTTTATTGAAAAAAATTTAGGAGAATTTATAGATGAGTTCAAAAGTTTATTTTATGAATTTAAAGAGTGAGAGTCGTCAATCCAGCTTGCCTGCGAAATTGAAAACCCTGTACGATCGAGTAGGAGCCAAACAGATTTTATCCAAACAGGATCAAACTGCAATTAAACTGCATTTTGGTGAAAAGGGCAATCTGGCTTATATTCACCCCGTATTAGTGCGGACAATTGTCGATAAAACCAAAGAAAGTGGTGTTCTGCCTTTTCTGACAGATACCAATACACTTTATACCGGTAGTAGAACTAATAGTGTTGTTCATTTGCAAACTGCTCTGGAGAATGGATTTTCTTTTGCTACAGTAGGGGCTCCAATCATAATTGCTGACGGCTTATATAGTAAAAATTCCGTTGATGTGCCAGTTAATCTGCAGCATTTTAAAACAGCAAAAATTGCTGGAGATATTTATTACTCAAATTCCATGGTAGTTTTATCCCATTTTAAAGGACATGGCCTGGCTGGATTTGGTGGAGCTATTAAAAACCTGGCTATGGGCTGCTCCAGTGCCGCCGGCAAACAGCAGCAGCACTCCGTCAGTAAACCAAAATTAAATGATAAATGTGTTGGATGTGGAATATGTGTCAATCACTGTCCGGTCAATGCCATTACCATTGAGTCTCAGCAGGCCAGGTTTAACCACGATACCTGTATTGGTTGCGGAGAATGCACCACGGTTTGTCCTTTCCGAGCCATTCAGGTTAACTGGGAAACAGACAGCAATAGTTTTTTAGAGAGAATGGCGGAATACGCTTATGGAGCTACCCTGAATAAAAGCAGTAAAGTTGTGTACTTCAATTTTATTAATAATGTTTCTCCGTTATGTGACTGCCTTAGTTGGAATGATATTCCCATCGTTGCTGATATCGGTATCCTAGCTTCTTTTGATCCGGTTGCTATCGACCAGGCCAGCCTTGATCTGGTAAACTCTGAACCCGTTAACCCCCACAGCAAACTGGCAAATAATTTTAAAGCGGGAGAAGACAAGTTCAATACTATTCATCAGCATGTTAATGGCAGCTATATCCTTGAATACAGTGAGCAAATAGGCTTAGGAAATCGCCAATATGAATTAATTCAAATTTAACATCAATTTTGCATCTGTATGGTACAATTAATTTATGAATCTAAATATTGGCGGTGATTTATGTGTTTCCAATAGAATATCTAAATTATGCAGTTTTAGCAGTTGCAGTTTTTATTTTAATTCTACAATTTATATTCTTAAATCGATTTAATAAAATAAGCAGATCAAATAATGAAGCAAATGAGCAAGCCCAAAATGTCTCCGAGCGGCTCATATCATTAGAAAAAGAGCTTGCTGGCAGATTAGAGATAATGGAGAAGGCAGTTGTTGGGCACAATGAAAAGCAAACAGTAGCGATTAACGGCAATATGGACCTTAGTTTTAGCTCTATTCGTGAGCAAATGACCAAGGACAGTGGCATTCAGAACGAGCTAATTGCCCAAAAAATTGGTATTTTCCAAAACACTTTAACTGAAAGATTTGGTATTTTGGAGAAAGAACTTATTGAGCGATTTGGCCAGCTTGAAGTAAAGCTCAGTAATGAGCTGGGAAGTAATCGGACAAGCTTAATGAGCAATTTGAAAAGCTTCAGCGATACCCTGTCTCTGGAATTAACAAAGAATTTTGATAAACTTAACAGCGCAGTAGAAACAAAATTAAGTGCAATCAATAACAAGGTAGAAGAGCGTTTAATGGAAGGTTTCAGACAAACCAATGAAACCTTTAGCAACATCCTGCAACGATTAAGTAAAATTGATGAGGCCCAGCGAAAAATTGAGAGTTTATCGAGCAATATTGTATCTTTGCAGGATATTTTAACGGATAAAAAGAGCAGAGGTACCTTTGGCGAGGTTCAGCTCAATCAAATTCTTAAATCAGTTTTTGGTGAAAAGAGTGACAGCGTATTTGAGCTGCAAAAAAAATTAGTCAATAATAATGTTGCCGATGCGGTTATAAAAACTCCAGATCCATTGGGAATGGTGGCGATAGACTCTAAGTTTCCGCTGGAGAACTATCGGAAAATGATTGATATTGAGCTGACAGATGTTGAACGTCAGAGAGCCCGGCGCGAGTTTAAGTACAATGTCAAGAAACATATCGATGATATATCAAAGAAGTATATTATTCCTGAAGTAACCTCAAACCAAGCCATAATGTTTGTACCTGCTGAAGCAATTTTTGCTGAAATCTACGCTTACCATGATGATTTGGTTGATTATTCTCAAAAGCACCGGGTCTGGATTGCCTCCCCCACAACTTTGATGTCGGTGCTGACCACAGTTCAGGTAATGCTGCAAAATATTGAGCGCGAAAAGCTGGCTTCAGTAATCCATGATGAACTAAACAAACTGGGTGACGAGTTCTTAAGATATAGGCGCAGGTGGGAGAAACTGAAGGACAGGATTGAAAGGGTTAGTGATGATGTCCGGAATGTTCATATCACTACTGAGAAAATAAGTAACAAGTTTGACAAGATCTCACGGGCAGATTTAGTGTTGGAGCCTAAGCCAGAAGTTGAGCTACTGATTGAGGTGCCTACTGAAAGCCGTTAATATTTTTATACTCACTTTTGCATCTCACAGCAAATACTACCAACAGCAGTTTTTTTTAATGTTTTAGTAACAAAAAGAATTGTTTTATGTGTTATTATTTAGTCGGGCCATTAGCATATACATAAGGAAAAAAATTAATAATTGATGTTGAATTGTTCCGGTACCAAAGTAGTGGGATGTATTGCTGGCTCAGCTATAATAACTGAGGAGTGGGAATATGCAGCGTGGTTTAATACAGCGGTTTCTTAGTGGTTTATTGGTGTTGTTTATTGTTGGCACCCTTTTTTTTGCCAATGGGATAGCGGCGCAGGCTACACCTGATCGTTATCAACTGAGCAATTATGAAAAGAACTTATTGCAAAATCTAGCGTTTAAAGGTTGGCAGGGCTATAAAGTACCCGAAGCAGACTTGATTGCAGAGACTCAAATCAGGGTTGCCGGTTGGGTTAATGAAATAGATGAACTGATGAAGATTGATGGAATTATGGGTCCTCAAACCCGCAAAGCTATTCGTAATTTTAATATCTACTATGGAACTGGCAGTACTGACAGAATTACATATGATACAGCCCAGATGCTGTATTGGCTGGAGAGTAATGATGGATCTACTGCTCATTTCAGTTGGAGCGAGTTTGGTTGTAGGGGGTATGGGTGCACCTGGGATGTCTGGTACGGGACAACACCTAAGCCGCTGTCATATCAGTGGACACAGCTTAGTACTTATCATGTTAAGGAAAATGTTCGTCGATTAATGTGGAGATTAGAGGCTTTAAGGGCTAAAGCAGGAAACAGGCCGGTTATAGTTACCTCAGGCTTTAGGTATTATACTTACAATACAAGTATTGGCGGAGCCAAAAACAGCCGGCATATCTATGGACAGGCCGCCGATATATCAATTAAGGGTGTCAGTAATTCCCGGGTATCGGAGTTGGCTCGTCAGTCATCCTTTGGCGGCATCGGTATGTATAAGAATTTTGTTCATGTCGATACCCGCGACTATGTAGTTCGTTGGGATTAAATCTAACGTTGATAAAGGCTCGCTAAAATGCGAGCCTTCTTTATTATTGTATGTTTAGATAATGATGTGCTATGGGCGTATCGTTTTATTCATCCTTGTAAGGCGTAGCGAACCTCTGATCATATGCGTCATTTTTCTTAAGGTTTTTATCCCAATAAGCATCAGTAAAGCCCAGGGCTCTGAAGATACTAAATCCAATTTGCTGAAACTTGTTAAACCTTTCTGGTTCAAATAGAGCTTGCTTTACCTCATTATCCAAGGGCTTTCCACTTGCAAAATCTGATCCTATTTTATTGAAGTAAGCCTGCTTTTTTCGCAGCATTTTAGGAGGCATATGGCGAGTTCCTTCACTGCCACCCATGATAACTACCCCGTAATGTGCCATGTTTAGCTTATTAGACAGATTTTCCAGATAGCTTTTTAAGGGTAATGAATGAAAACCTTCAGGAAAGCCGGAATGAACTATATAAAGGACTTGCTTACCCTGGATATGTGTTCTATAGTTACTTAAATTCTCGAAAAATTTCATCACTATTGCGGGCATAGCATCGGTATAGAGGGGTAAGACAATTAGCAAAGCATCGCTTTGGTCCAATTCTTTTAGATATTCATCGTGTTTGTCAATTAGATTAATATTGTTAATAGAGTACTCTGCCTCTGCTTTTTCTAAAAGCCACTTTAAAATAACTAAAGAATTGCTGTTATTGCCCCGTGGTGAGCCATTAAATGCAGATATCTTCATAACTTATATCCTCCTTACCACAGCTATGGCAGGCAAAGGCCAGCTTAGTTCTCAGGTCGGCAGCAAATTCCAGGTAGATCTCCTTGGTAATATCAAAGTCTGTTTTATTCATGGCCTTATCCATGAAAATTAAGCCAATATAAGGATACTTCTGATAGCGTTTTCTGTGGTGAAGTTCGCCATTAATCAGTTCAACGTAAGGATGCACCAATGGAATAAGTTTGTCTTGTACATTTTTCGTTAAGCTATTGACAAACCCTAAGGTATTCTCTGAAAAGAATACTACTAGGTCACTATTAATAGCATTTTTAAGCACCATGGGGGTATCATCATTATGGAAGCATTTGCCCGGAGTCTTAAACCAACAGCTCCAGCAGCCAATGCAGTAATTAAGGTTTAACTGCTCTAAATTGAGTATTTTAACGGAGTGATTTTGGGATTCATATGTGTTGGAGATACTGTCCAAAGTGTGCTGATATTTATTCTGATGTGTTCCATTTAAAATAAGTACCTTCAAATTACCACCTCACTATCTAGTATACAGTAAAAATTATTAAAAGGACAACAGCTTAATAACAGGGTCGCATATATCAGCGACCCTTTGAAAGCTTTTTCAGGATCGTCCTGATCAATTTAAGGCCTTATCAATAAAGGCATAAACATCAGCTTGCTCATCAATTAAGAGATGGGTTGGCTTGCCTAAACCATGGCCAGCCCCGAATTCTACCCTGAGCAGTATGGGATTGTTGCCAAGATTAACAGTTTGCAGGGTTGCAGCAAACTTTAAAGAATGAGCTGGCACGACCCGGTCATCTGTTTTGGCAGTCATAATCATTACCGGCGGGTAAACTGTACCAAACTTCACATTATGCAGGGGTGAATAAGGATACATAAACCTAAAATGATCGGCATTAGTTTCTGCGTCACCATATTCAGGTATCCAGAAACGCCCTACTGTAAATTTATGATATCTCAACATATCGATAACCGGTACCTGAGAAATAACTGCTCCATATAAGTCTGGTCGCTGCAACATGCAGGCTGCCGTTAACAGACCGCCATTACTCCGGCCTTTAATCGCCAGTTTTTGAGGTTTGGTATATTTTTCATCTATTAAATATTCAGCAGCACTGATAAAGTCATCGAATACATTTTGCTTTTTCTCCAGCATACCAGCTTCGTGCCATTCCTCACCATACTCACTGCCACCGCGGATATTAGCTACTGCAAATATTCCGCCTCGTTCCATCCACACTAGATCAGGTATCTTAAACTCGGGGATGCGCGGCGCATTAAAGCCTCCATAAGCGTACAGAAAGGTCGGGTTATTGCCATCTTTAACCAGGTCCTTTTTGTGGCTGATAAACATCGGTATTTTTGTTCCGTCTTTTGATTCATAAAAAACCTGGCAGGTTTGATAAGAACTAAAGTCAAAATCCACCTTTGGCTGCCACAGCACTTTGATAGCCGGGTTTTCGATATCGCATTTGAATATTGTTTTGGGGTACAGGTAAGAGGAAAAATCAAAATAAAATATATTGCTGTCCTGCTTACTGTTCAGCTCGGTAATAGCGCCCAATGTAGGCAGTTCAAGGCGTTTTATCAGGTGACCAAGTTTATTGTAAATAATAATCTGATGATAGGCGTCATGCATAGTGGCAGTGACAAAGTAGTTCTTAGTCATGGTGGCCTGGGTTATTACATCAAGGCCTTCAGTTACAATATCCTGCCAATTCTCCGGTTCAGGGTTATTGTAATCTATTGCTACTATTTTGCGACGAGGTGCCTCAGCATTGGTCAGGAAATACAGTGTCTGATCAGTATTGCCCAAGAAAACTGATAAGGTCTTTGGCGCAGTTACCAGCTTTGTAAACTCTGCTTCACCCCATTGCCGACAGTAAACCATGTTTCCTGAGGCTGACCCGATGGACACGTTGACGATTAGAAACTGTCCATCATCAGTTATAAAAGGCCTGAAGCTCTTGTTCCGGTCATGTTCATCTGCTATTATCAGCTGATCCTGCTCCTGATCAGTATTAATTTTATGTTCAAAAACTTTATTGTAGCGACTGGTGTCCTCTGGCGCTACGGTTGATGGGTCAGGGTAGCGGGAATATAGAAATCCGGAGCTGTCTGGTAACCAGGGCAGGGGAGTAAATTTGCACCATTTAATTGTTTCAGCCAGGTCTTGCTTAGTATTTAGGTCCATTATTTTAATATCCTGCCAGTCACTTCCGCTATCTGAGATACAGTAGGCCATATACCTGCCATCAGGGCTGATAGAGTAGTTGCTTAAAGCTTTAGTGCCGTCTGCCGAAAAAGTATTGGGATCGATAACCAGTTCTGCCATTGAAGGATGGATCTCAAGGGTTGCCGAGCGATATAACAAAGGCTGGTTTTTCATCCCATTGTTATATAAAAAGTAATATAGCTCACCTTTTTTCTGGGGAGTGCTGTATTTCTCATAGTTCCAAAGTTCAGTGATTCGCTGTTTGATCTCTTTTCTGGCCGGATAGGCATCTAAATATTCTCTGGTTTTTAGCAGCTGGCTGTCAATAAAATCTATTGTATCCTGGCAATCTGGTTCCTCTAGCCAGCGAAAGGGGTCAGCAATTTTTGTTCCATGATAATTGTCAATAATCTTATCCATACGAAAGCTATTCATAGGTGGCCCTCCTCTTGTTCTGTTATTTTTATATTCATGGTTGGTATTAAAAATCCTGCATGACGGTATAAAAGGGTTGTTCAATATCTCAATTTAAGATACGATGGATAATAATAAGCTTTCACTTCGTAGTTTGCAAGAGAGCTGCATTAACAGCATTCCTAGTATTTATCATGTTTGTTTAAGCTTTTGGCACAGCCTTTGCTGCTGATTCGGAATGTAGAGTGAAAGTTGAGCTAATAATAATAAGGGGAAGATAATTATGAACATCAACCAGCAGGCTTTGAAACTCCACGAGGAAAACAGAGGTAAAATCGAGATAAGTTTAAAAGCTGAGATAGCCAACAAGGAAGATCTGAGCCTGGCGTATACCCCAGGTGTGGCAGAGCCTTGCCGGGTCATAGCTGAGCATGAAGAAGCAGTTTATAAATATACTAATAAAGGTAATTTGGTGGCGGTGGTGACTGATGGTACCGCTGTTTTGGGATTGGGTGATTTAGGGCCTTTGGGTGCTTATCCGGTTATGGAAGGTAAAGCGGCTCTGTTCAAAGCCTTTGCCAATGTTGATGCTATTCCGATCTGCTTAAATACTACCGATCCCAAAGAAATAGTTAAAACAGTAGTTAACATTGCTCCTACTTTCGGGGGCATAAACTTAGAAGATATTGCCTCACCCCGCTGCTTTGAGATCGAGCAGAGGCTCTCTGAGATCTTGGATATCCCCGTTTTTCACGATGATCAGCATGGAACAGCAGTAGTGGTTTTGGCGGCGTTGATTAATGCTCTAAAACTGGTCAAAAAAGAGATAGCTGCTGTAAAGGTTGTCATCAACGGTGTGGGAGCGGCCGGAGGAGCCGTAGCCAAACTGCTGCTCTCTGCCGGAGTCGCTGAGATGGTTTTGGTAGGTGTCAATGGCATCATGTTTCCTGGTGACAGCCGTAATAATCCATTGCAGGAGGAACTGGCTCAAATAGTCAATAAACAAATGCAGCAGGGAAGTTTGGCCGAGGCCTTGGAGAATGCCGATGTTTTTATCGGTGTTTCTAAAGGGAACTTAGTTAATGCAGAGATGGTGTCAAAGATGAATGAACAAGCTATAATCTTTGCCATGGCTAATCCGATTCCGGAAATATATCCGGAGGAGGCAGTTAAAGGTGGAGCCTATATAGTAGGTACCGGGCGTTCAGACTTTGCCAACCAAATCAATAATGTACTCGTTTTCCCGGGAATTTTCCGTGGTGCCTTAGATGTTGGAGCTACAAAAATAACTGAAGGCATGAAAATTGCTGCTGCCAAAGCTATTGCCGAGATAATAACTGATGAAGAGTTATCCCCGGATTACATCATTCCTGATCCCTTTGATAAAAGAGTTGCCAGCAAAGTAGCTGAAGCAGTAGCCCGCGAAGCTATTCAATCTGATAATGTTAGAAGATAAAAATAACCTAAAGTTACAAATTTTTAATCCTGAAAATAATAAAAAATAATGATGAAATTTGTCATAATATAATTAAATTTTATTTATTATTTATTTTTTAGATAAAGGAATTTTAAATTATTAATAGAATATATTATATATCAAATAGTGGTAATGCAGTATAAAGACGGGGGTTGGCACATAGTGTATTCATATCGTGTGCTAATTATTGATGACAATGCCGGTATCAGAATGTTATTAAGAGAAATCTTGGGAGCATATGGGTTTACTATTTCAGAAGCAGCAAATGGAATAGTAGGCTGTCAAGTTGCGGCCGAATTTAAGCCAGATATCATATTGATAGACTATAAAATGCCTCAACTTAACGGCCCGTCTACTTTAAAAAGAATGAGCAATAGTGGTATTAAAGTACCCGCTATTATGATAACTGCTTTTAGCGAAGGATTGAGTGCAGAAGATATTAATTGCCCGAATTTATATACCTGTATAACAAAGCCATTTAATATCACTAATTTGCTCACGACCATAAAGGACTGTTTAGAAAGTAAGAACTCATTAGCTAGGGCATAATAATTTCAGTATTCTCCAGCGCAGTTTCTACAGGAAACTGTGTTTTTTTCTATTGGAATTGGGTTTTATACGAGATTGCGATATAATCATAAGTGGATAAAGATTTTGGAGGGATGCAAAGATGGCTTTTGTCACACTTAAAGAATTGCTGACCGATGCTCAGCGCAAAAGATATGCGATTGGAGCATTTAATACCAATAATATGGAGATTGTTCAGGCTATCGTGGAGGCTGCGGTAGAGGAGCGGGCGCCAGTTATTCTCCAGGCCAGTCAAGGTGCTCTTAGATACGCTGGTATTGATTATATCATGGGTTTAGTTAGAGCTGCGGAGAAGTCAGCAGACATTCCAATAGTTATGCATTTGGATCATGGAACAGATTTTAACCAGGTTATGCTTTGTTTAAGAAAAGGGTTTACTTCGGTAATGTTTGACGGCTCTAAAAAGCCTTTGGAAGAAAACATTGCGGCGACCCGAAAAGTAGTGGAAGTTGCCCATGCTATGGGGGTTAGTGTAGAAGCTGAGCTGGGTAAGATTGGCGGTACCGAAGATGACGTAACAGTAAGTGAACATGAGGCTTCGCTGACTATCCCGGCAGAGGCTGAGAGATTCTGTGCCGAAACTAAGGTCGATGCCTTAGCGGTGGCCATTGGTACTGCCCATGGCGCGTATAAAGGTGAGCCTAAACTTGATTTTGCCCGACTCCGGGAAATCAGAAAACTGGTAGACACCCCGTTGGTTCTACATGGGGCATCCGGGGTGCCGGAAGAGGCAGTAAAACGCTCCATTGATTATGGTATCTGTAAAGTAAATATTGATACCAATATTCGTCAGGCATTTACTAAAGGAGTTAAGGAATTTATCATGGAAAATCCCAGTGTTTTTGACCCCAGAAAAATTTTAGGGCCGGCAAAAGAAGCTATGAAAGAAATAATCCGAGCCAAAATTCGTCTGTTTGGCAGCAATAATAAATGCTAATAATATATTGTAAATAATAGGGGGTGTTAAAGTGCTGGTATTTATAGACACAGCTAATATTGATGAAATAAAAGCCTCTTGCCAATATGGTTATGTCGCTGGTGTGACCACTAATCCATCCCTGATTGCCAAAGAGAAGTTGCCGCCTGATGAAATTTTGAATCAGATCTGCGCTCTAGTTGACGGTCCGGTAAATGCTGAAGTATTAGCTGAGGATACAGCCGGTATGGTGGCTGAGGCCCGGGAGCTGGTAAAAATATCTCCTAATATTGTTGTCAAAATACCTATGACCGGCAGTGGTTTAAAAGCAGTGGCCATACTTGACAAAGAAGGAATAAAAACTAATGTTACACTCATTTTTTCAGCCAATCAAGCCTTATTGGCTGCCCGGTCTGGTGCCACTTATGTTAGCCCGTTTATTGGCAGAGTTGATGATATTGGCTATGATGGTGTAGTTATTGTCAGTCAAATTGCTCAGATTTTTGATCTGCATAATATAAACTGTCAAATCATTGCTGCCAGCATTCGTCATCCCCGCCATGTAACTGAAGTAGCTTTGGCTGGAGCTGATATTGGGACGATTCCGTTTAAAGTGCTGGATAAAATGAAAGCGCATCCGCTTACTGATATCGGAATAGAGAGATTTTTGTCGGACTGGCAGAAATCAATAAAATAAGATAAGGAGATTACAATTGAATAGACAGCTTGCATTAGAATTAGCTCGTGTTACTGAATTAGCAGCCATAGCTTCGGGACGTTTTATGGGTAAGGGAGATAAAATTGCTGCTGATGGAGCTGCTGTCAAAGCTATGAGAGCCATGTTTGACACTGTTGATATAGATGGCACAGTTGTTATCGGCGAAGGTGAAATGGACGAGGCCCCCATGCTGTATATTGGTGAGCAGGTGGGCAGTGGCAAGGGAGCCAAGGTTGATATTGCAGTTGACCCGTTGGAAGGAACTAATTTGGTAGCCAAAGGACAGCCCAATGCCATAGCAGTTTTAGCAGTAGCGCCAAAAGGCTGTTTGCTGCATGCCCCGGACATGTATATGGAAAAGATATGTGTAGGCCCTGCTGGTAAAGGAAAAATAGATATAGATGCTACGGTTAAAGAAAATCTCACAGCGTTGTCAATAGCCAAAAACTGCAGAATAAGTGATTTGACAGTAGTTATTCTTGATCGTCCCCGCCATCATGATATAATACAACAGGTTAGAGAAGCAGGGGCGCGTTGTAAATTGATTACTGACGGTGATGTGGCTCCGGCAGTAGCTGCTGCTTTAGATAACACTGGCGTTGATATGCTGATCGGCACTGGTGGAGCTCCAGAAGGGGTTTTGGCAGCTGCAGCACTGAAGTGTCTGGGCGGAGATATGCAGGCCAGGCTGGTACCACATACTGAGGCAGAAAGACAGAGATGCCAGGAAATGGGCTTGGAAAATGCCGAAGATATTTTAATGCTTGATGATCTGGTTAAGGGTGATGATGTCATCTTTGCGTCTACTGGAATCACTGACGGTGAATCGTTGACTGGTGTTCGCTATTTTGGCGGTGGAGCACATACGCAGACCTTGGTTATGCGCTCTAAGACTGGTACAATACGATTTATCAGTGCTACTCACTTTTTGGATAAGAAACCGTTAATAAAAGATTTTTTTCAATGGTAGCATACATATAAATTATGAGCACCAAGTATAAATACTGAAAAATTAGGTTAACTTGTAATTAGTATTGGCACAGTCATTGGGCATATTCTGTTGAAATACATTTTTATTCGTAGGGCTTGTTAAAGAAATGATTACAATTAAAATATCCTGCTGATAATCTATTCTTTTGTACAACTTTCGAACTTTGTTTTATATATGTAGCAAATTAATACTTTGAAGCCTTTACAAAAGCAGTGTTCTGCTTATGTTCCGTTTATGTTTCGTCTTGGGCAGGCTTTATCTAAGCTCTTACTACTTTATTTTAATTTAGTCGAAAGTTGAGTTCTTAATAATCATGTCAAAATTTATTCCCCTCAGGAGGTTTTACATTGCATATACGTGAACTTGAGCAAAAAACAATACAAGAGTTAATTGACATTGCTCGTGAGTTGAAAATTGAAGGTTATTCACGGCAGCGGAAAAAAGAGTTAGTGTTTGAAATATTGAAAGCAACTGTTGAAAATGATGGATTTATTTTTGCCTCCGGAGTGCTGGAGATTTTGCAGGATGGTTTTGGATTTTTGCGACCCATTAATTACTTGCCCAGCTCTGAAGATATCTATGTTTCCCCTTCTCAGATCAGGCGCTTTAGTATGCATACAGGAGATTTTGTAGCCGGTAAAGTCCGCCCTCCCAAAGAAAATGAAAAATTTTACGCTCTGTTGTATGTTGAAGCCATTAACGGTGATGACCCCAATCGAGCTTCACGGAGAATAGATTTTAGAAATTTGACCCCGATTCATCCTGACAAACGGCTCACACTGAGCCGGTCAGATAAAGAAATATCGACAAGATTAATAGACTTAATCAGTCCTATCGGCAAAGGACAGAGAGGGCTGATTGTTTCTCCTCCTAAAGCAGGTAAAACAACTATTTTAGCTAATATGGCCCGCAGTATTGAATATAATCACCCCGAGGCCCATCTAATAATCCTCTTAATAGACGAGCGCCCCGAAGAGGTTACCGAAATGGAACGCTCAGTGAGCTCTCGTTGTGAAGTTTTAGCTTCAACATTCGATGAACGTCCCTCAAATCACGTCAAACTGGCTGAAATGATCAGTGAACGGGCCAAGCGTCTTGTTGAGCATGGCCGTGATGTTGTAATTTTACTGGACAGCATTACTCGTTTAGCCAGGGCCAGCAATCTGGTCGTCGCCCCCAGCGGCAGAACACTGTCCGGTGGACTGGACCCAGCCTCTTTTTATAAGCCCAAAAGGTTTCTGGGTGCTGCCCGTAATATTGAGGATGGGGGAAGTTTGACCATTATCGCCACAGCCTTGGTCAATACCGGCAGTAAAATGGACGACGTCATCTATGAAGAATTTAAGGGCACCGGAAATATGGAGCTTCATTTAGACCGCAGATTAGCTGAAAGAAGAATCTATCCAGCAGTAGATATTATGAGATCTGGTACCAGACGCGAAGAACTGCTGGTCAGTGATGATGAACTGAAGACAATGTGGAAATTACGTCGCTCACTTAAAACAGATAATTCTATTGACAATATTCAGGAAATACTGAAAAATTTACGCCTTACCCAAACTAATCAAGATTTTTTAGAGATTATAAAAAAAGTATTTTAATAACTGAACCAATTAATTAATCAATAGCTCATCTAACATGTTAAATTGATGCCAGCTGCCAACAGCAGTTTTTGTGTTACAGCATAATTGGTTTAGAAAGACATTTAATGCAACCTTTTTTTGGAAGGCCTCTTTTTTATTTAGGATACAGGAATACCCGAATAAAAATAGAAATAGTAAGAACAAAGTTTTGGGAGGTATATCCGTGAGCAAAGAGGCCATTAAGAAAAAGGTATGTCAGGTTATTGAGCAGCATAAAGCTGAAATCATTGCAATTGGCAATGATATATTTGCGCATCCTGAGCTGGGATACAAAGAGTTTAGAACTGCCGATATTGTAAAAAGAGTTTTTGGAGACTTAGGCTTGCAATATCGCGATCAGATAGGTATAACTGGTGTCAGAGCTGATGCCAAAGGCAAAAACAGCAAGTGCAGAGTAGCTGTGATGGGGGAACTGGATGCAGTTGTTTGCCCTGATCATCCTCACGCTGACCCTCTGACCGGGGCAGCTCATTCCTGCGGCCACAACGCCCAGATCGCCGGGATGTTGGGTGCCGCTATCGGTTTGATAAAAAGCGGAGCCATGTCTGAACTAGATGGTGATGTAGCTTTTATGGCAGTTCCGGCAGAAGAATATGTAGAGATTGGATACCGCCAAAAGCTGCGTGAAACGGGTAAAATCCAGTTTCTAGGCGGCAAACAGGAATGGATAGCTCTCGGTGAGCTCGAAGATATAGATATGTTAATGATGTTCCACAGTGCTTCAACTACTGATGGTATGAAAGCAGCTGTCGGGGGGACAAGCAATGGCTTTGTGGGTAAGCTGGTTAAATATATTGGAAAAGAAGCCCATGCTGGTGGTGCTCCCCATCAAGGTATTAATGCCCTAAACGCTGCGATGGTTGGGATGATGGCTATCCATGCCAATCGTGAGACATTTCAAGACAGCGATCATATTCGAGTTCATCCGATTATTACTAAAGGTGGCGACCTGGTCAATATTGTTCCGGCTGAAGTGGTTATGGAAACCTATGTCCGGGGCAAAACCATGGACAGCATAGTTGATGCCAGCTCAAAAGTAAACAGAGCCTTAAAAGCTGGGGCTATGGCTGTCGGAGCAGAGGTTGAAATAACTGAAATACCGGGCTATTTACCCCGTCTTAACAATGAACTGATGGGTAACCTCATCAAAGATAATTTTGTAGCCATTCTCGGTGAGGAGGCGGTCACCGTATCTCAAAGACATGGTGCTGGTTCTTCGGATATTGGCGATGTTATGCATCTTCTGCCAGCTATTCATCCTTATATTGGCGGTGTAGCAGGGACAGCACATTCCAAAGACTATGTCATTACCGATGAGGAATTAGCCTATGTCGCTGGAGCAAAAGCCATGGCGATGACCGTAATTGACCTGCTCTTTGACGGTGCTCAGCATGCAGCAAAAGTTGTCGAGGAGTTCGAGCCTGTTTATTCACGTCAGGAATATTTATCGATGTGGAATGACTTCTTTAATGCTGAGTAGAAATACTATCATTAAGAAAATCCGGATTCTGATTTAACACTCAGAATCCGGTTTGAATTTTTAAACTGCTTAACCTGGCCTTGGATTAAGATCAGGATTGTAATAATCAATTGACTTTTTAAAAAAAGTGACTTACTATTAACATCAGGGAAAATTGCATTTATATAGAATACTCATAGGGATATAAGGAGTTGATATGTTTGTGTGATAAAGGACGGTATTTGTTTACATCAGAATCAGTAACTGCTGGTCATCCAGATAAGGTTGCGGATCAGATTTCGGATGCCATACTTGATGCCATACTTGCTCACGACGATATGGCGAGGGTAGCTTGTGAAACATTTGTGACAACAGGTTTAGTTGTTGTAGGTGGTGAGATAACCACCAATTGTTATGTTGATATTCCTGGTGTTGTACGCCAAACCATCAAGGAGATTGGCTACACCAGAGCAAAATACGGCTTTGATGGAGATACCTGTGCGGTGTTGACTGCCATAGATGAGCAGTCGCCTGATATAGCAATAGGTGTAGACCAGGCGTTAGAAGCGCGCGAAGCCAAAATGGATAAGTACACAATTGGAGCAGGGGATCAAGGGCTGATATTTGGTTTTGCCTGTAATGAAACAGATACCTATATGCCTCTGCCAATATACTTGGCCCATAATTTAGCAAAAAGGCTGCATCAGGTGCGAAATGAGGGTACTATTCCTTATCTGCGTCCTGATGGTAAAACCCAGGTTACTGTTGAATACAATGGCTTCGAGCCGGTGCGAGTTGATACTGTAGTAATTTCAACCCAGCATAAGCCTGAGATCAGCCATGAAACTCTCCAAAAGGATGTCATAGCTAAGGTTATAAAGGCTGTCATTCCCAGCAAGCTGCTTGATCAGGAAACCAAGTATTTTATCAATCCGACAGGGCGATTTGTAATTGGTGGGCCGATGGGGGACAGTGGCCTGACTGGACGTAAAATTATTGTAGATACTTATGGAGGGGCTGCCCGTCATGGGGGAGGCGCTTTCTCTGGCAAAGATCCAACCAAGGTTGATCGTTCAGCGGCCTATGCCGCCCGTCATGTGGCTAAGAATATCGTAGCTGCAGGTCTGGCTGACCGTTGTGAACTACAAATTGCTTATGCAATAGGTGTAGCTCATCCTGTATCCATCATGGTTGATACCTTTGGTACGGGAAAGGTTCCTGATCAGGTATTACATCAGGCTATTGTCGAAAATTTCGATCTTCGTCCCCAGGCCATTATAGACAATCTGCAGCTACGTAGACCAATTTACAAAGCAGTCGCTGCCTATGGCCATTTTGGGCGTAATGATGTGGATCTGCCCTGGGAAAGGCTGGACAGAGTTGAGGTATTAAAGCAACTGTTAAAGTAAACACAAATACTTGCTTGTTTAAAGCATTTTAATAGAATATTTTTTGCATTCTGACCAGATACTTATGTTAGCAATATTAGACTAAATATAGTAAGATAGTAGTAGTAATCTTTTCTTACTTATCTAATTGGCTAAGTGTTTGGTCAATTTGTTTATTTGAGCAGGATTTGTACGACTTTTGTTTAAATTTGATTGTTGTAAAACTAAAGGTAACGATTTGCAGAGCAAATTATAAATGTCAGAATTAAGAGGTGAGATACATGAATGAGCTAAAAATGATCAAGAAGCTAAATCAGGATGCCGTACTATTATCAATAGATGGGGAAATAGATATATTCAATATTGGTAAAGTTCGTGAGCAGCTGGTCCAGTTGACCGATGGATTTAAAGAGGTGCAAATTGACATGAAGAATTTAAATTTCATAGATAGTACAGGTCTGGGCATGTTAATTGGTTTAGTACGTGATTTAAAAGGGAAAAATGGAAGTGTAGTACTAATTAATCCTCGACCACAGGTTATGAGACTGTTGGAAACAACAGGTTTGAATACTGTGTTTGAAGTAAGAAGGGGGGATGAATCCATTGCATGAATCAGTTTATATTGATTCTTCAACTGATATCTGTTTTAACGAAAACATAAGTTTAACAGTACCTTCATTACCGGCTTACGTGAGTGTAGTAAGATTAGCAATATCGGCCATGGCCAGTCGTTGCGGGTTTGATATTGAAGCCATAGAAGATATTAAGGTAGCGGTTGCTGAAGCAGTCACCAATGCTGTCATTCATTCCAGCAAACAGCAGTCAGAAACCATCAAGATTGACAGCAAATATGATTACCTTAAAAGAGAGCTGAGAATTAAAATTGAAGATCAAGGTCCAGGCTTTGATATGAAACACATTAAAACACCAGATATAAGCAGGCTTGAGTCTGGCGGTTTGGGTTTGTTTATTATTAGAAGTATAATGGATGAAGTGAAGCTGAACACGACAATGGGACAGGGAACCAGTATTGTCATGGTTAAAAAGATAGGTGGGAATTAATGGGTGATGCAACGGAGAAGCGCATGTCATCACAAGAGATTAAAGACCTAATTCAACTATATCAGCAGAGTGATGACTCTCAAGCATTAGAAACCTTAGTTCAGGAATTTTTACCTTTGGTAAAATATTTAGCCCGCCGGTTTGTCAGGGATGCGGTCTCTTATGATGATCTGGTACAGGTGGGAAGCATTGGTTTGCTAAAGTCTTTTAAAAGATACGATGTAAATAACAAAGCCAAGTTTATAACCTTTGTCACTCCTACAATAATTGGGGAAATTAAACACTATTTTAGAGACAGGCAATGGTCTGTTCATGTTCCGCGAAGAATTAAAGAATTGGGTAACAAAATATACAAGGCAATGCCAGTTTTAACTCAGCAGCTGCAAAGAACACCTAACCCCAAAGATATGGCAGCCTATTTGCAGGTTAGTGAAGAGGAAGTTTTAGAATCGCTAGAATGGGGACAGGCTTATCAGTCTGCTTCGTTGGACAGTGTGCTGAAAACTGCTGAAGATAACAGCGATTTAACTTTGATCAGCGCTTTAGGCAAAGAAGATTTAAATCTACGACAGGTTGAAGAAAAGAGTGAGTTGTTAGATTTGTTTAAGGTATTAAATGAAGATGAAAAGAAGGTTATCCATTTGCGGTTCGAGAAAGAACTGACCCAGCGGGAAATAGGCAAAATAATGGATATGTCCCAAATGCAGGTTTCCAGATTGCTAAAAAAAATAGTTGGAAAACTTCATCAGAGACGCCTGGAGCTATACAACTAAAAGGAGGAGATAGCTTGTCTTTATATTTAAATTTTAATAGTGTGTGTTTTTTAATAATTACCATCGTCATTATTATGATTGGCTATTATTTGATTAAGGTTTTAAAACGCCTGTCAGAGACCATTATCTCTATTAACAAAATTATAGATAGATCTGAGTTTGAACTGGAAAGCACGGTCAAGAACGTGGAGAAAATAACCCGGGAGGCCGGCAATATCAGTGAGCATGTAACCTCCTTGGCCTCCAAAGCTGAAGCCGCTGGCGCAGTTGCTTCCAACGTTGTCAATGCTTTAATCAAAAAGCTGTAGCCACCGAACCCAAAAACCATAAATGCTGTTTCAGCACACTTGTGGTTTTTATTTTTGTAGAATAAAATCTAAGATGTCAGTAATCTTATCCGCTATTTTTATAACTAACGAAAGCCTGGTATTTTGTAAAATGGTGTACTCCATGTATCCTCCAACATTGACAGTTGCTGTAACATGAAAATCGCCAACAGGGGACAATTGCTTGTTAACTCCAGAACCGGGCCGGATAGCTCCGTAGCCAGCATTGATCACCCCGATATTGTCGGCGTTGCCCAGGCTGGCATCTAAGGCGATAGTAAAAGCCTGGGGGCATTTTCGGAAAGCTGTGTGCTTGATTTGGGGTAAATTGAGGGCATGAACAGGTTGTTCCAGTGAGCCATAGATATGTACATCTGAGGGTATATCTTTTTTGCTCAGGGCTGATCCCACTAATGGCCCCAGTGAATCACCTGTAGAGCGGTCAGTTCCAATACAGAGGACAATAATATCTTTGTTTAGGGTGCGAACCTGCTCAATAACTGGCTTTAAGGCTGTTGCCAGGTTTTGACAAGCCGCCTGGTCATTGTATTTTGCCTGCCACTGTTTTACTGCTGGATACACAGGCTGAAATAAGTGATTACTGTTTGTCATATTTTAGCTCCTTGTGAGAGATTCTTTTCTTAAAAAAGTCTTAATATTATCAATTATTACCTTCACCCACCTAAATATTCGTAATCCAGTATATTAATTAAAAATAAATAATAAATAGTAGAGAAGTCTGACGAAAGAAGGGTTACAGATGGGCTCTTATTTAGACGTTTTCTTAATTATTGGTCTGGGATATCTCATTTGGCGAGGTTATCAGCGGGGTTACATTAGCAATTGGCTTCGATTTGGCTACAATGTTTTAGGCTGGGGAATAGCCTCAATTTATGCTTCAGCTTTGAACTCGAGCCGCCTGTTAGCCGGCTTCAACAGCAGATTTAGAGCGGCAATTGTCAGCTCTAATTTAGAGATTGATGTCAGTGTGGCCAGTGGCTCAAGTTTTCCAAACACTAATTTGCCGGAACAGCTGAATAGTATCTTAAACCAACACTTTAACCTGCTCAATTCTCAGCAAGAGGCTTTACTTTCGGTGTCAGAACAGATTATTGTTAACATTCTGGGAGGCCTGGCCTGTTACTTATTGATCTGGCTGGCAGTTAGAGCAGTCTTTCTGATAGCAAACACCATTATCATTAAAGGAAACACCAATCCATATACAGGCAATTCTTTTCTGGGTATCCTGCCTGTTGTCGGCAATGCGCTGCTTTGTGCCATGCTGTTGAGTGGTATTCTCTGGCCTTTCGTAGTCCTGTTTGATCGCATTGGTTTAGCCCAACTATGGGAGGGGAGTAAATTACTTACTTTATTAGCTAATATGTTTTATTACATTCAGATTAATTGGATAATCTGAGCGGAAACTTATTTTAATTTTAACAGTCTATACGTTATAATAAACCGAGGATATAATTGAAGGAGTTTGCATCGATGTTGAAACGTAAAAGGCTGCTGGCAACTTTGTTGATAGTTGGTTTGTTTCTGGCTTTATTAATATATATCATGATTAATGAGGGCGTTTTTATTGATAAAGGCGCTGGTTTATCTATTCTGGGTAAGAAAACATTTATAGACCCTGGTAATCTGCTGTACTGCAGCAGCAGTGAGGATGGGGCCTGGGTTGTCTATCGCAAAACAGGACAAACTATTATTTCCTTAATGGATAAATATGGGGTTAAGCGCTGGCAAAAGACTTTTACTGCATCGCGTCTGCTGGTCAGCAGCTGTAAGAATTACACTATCGTCGGTGAAGCCGACGACAAAGATATTTCATTATTGGATTCCTCAGGCGATACATTGAGAACCTGGAAAGTGGCTGGTATTCCGTTGTTGTGTAGAATTTCTGATTCCGGTGTCAGTGCCATTGTGGAGGAGAGGCCTTCAACCCAGTCCCAAAGCAATTGGTTTTCCACTTTAGTTGTTAAGAATATTGACAACAGCAAACTATTTGAGACGGACTTGAAGAAGACAGAAGTCATTGATATTAAATGGTGGAGCAATGGAGTTATATTATTGGTTTATCAAATTGATCAAGTAGAATCGGGGCAGTTTCTGATAGTTCTCAATAATAAAGGTGAGCAGATTTACAAAACCCAAATCAGCCAGGCTGTAGGCGACATCTCTGTCTCTCCCAATGGACAACAGGTAATTTGGTCTACTGAAGGATCAGTAATGCACTATAATATTGATCAGGATCAACTGCAGGAGATTAAGCAGAGCAATATTATCTCAGCAGGTTTCTTAGCCGATGATAAAGTATTTATGCTCAGCAATAAAATTGGCTTTCTTCCACCCGGGCGCAGGGTGTATCTTTATGAATCAGATTTAACAGGAGGGCATCAGCGCCGGCGAGTCTATCCTGGTGTTGTCAATAATCATCAGCTTTTGAGTGATGGCAGCTTTGTCCTGACCACTGATCAGGGAATATTTGCTTTCTCAGGTACAAGGGGAAAATGGTTTTTAAATCATGAGCAGGAAATCCTGTCCACAGTTGTAGATGATAACGGGACGGTTTACTTATTTACCAAAGATAATGCAGTCAGCTGGTATGAACAGCCCTAAGGAGAAAGATATGATACTATTAGTTTTTGAATCGACCCATGATGCTTTAATGGCTGAACAGGCCTTAATAAATAATGATTATCAGCTGAGAATTATTCCTACCCCACGGGCCTTCAGTAATAGCTGTGGGCTTTCTATTAGAGTGAAGCACGGCAATTGGTCAAATATAAAAAAAATTTTTGCAAAATTAGGGATAAGCGGCTACCGGTACTGTGACTGCCTGGAGGAAAATGGCAAGTACACATACGGGGAGTTAAAGGAATAGTTACCGTCAGGGAGGGGTTAGCATGGACAGTTTACTGAGTTATTATCGCCAGTTGCAGAGCCAGGAGCCGATTGCCGCGGTTATCTTGAAATTGTGTGGCGCCTTGGCCATATTACTGATCATATCGCGGCTGGGATTGCTTATAATCCATAGTCTGTTCAATATCTGGCATAAAAAAGTAGCGTCTAAAGAACACAGTGCTTCACATGCCGAGCAGATTGAAAAAATGAGAGGCTCGGTGAAAAAGGTCTGGCGATACATTGTATTGACCCTGGCAATTCCTTTGTCAATTTTAATGTTTAATGTCTCCCTGGAATCATACAGCTCTTTTCAGGAAAGCCTGTTAGCTATCCCATTAATCGGCATAATGATCCAGCTTATGATCATTATTCTGTTATCTTATATTGCGATTAAGGCCGGTAGTGTAGGAATTAGAGCTGCTTTTGAAAGGCAGCGCCAGGAGCAAACCAGAAAAAGTGAAAACGGCTTTTTTCGAAGGGTGGAAATTAAGCAGTCCAAACTTAGGACCCTGGAGACAGTAGCTTTAAGCTTTTATAAATATGCAATTTATTTTACAGCTTTTTTATCTATTTTAACGGTGTTTAAGATCCCAACTTCAACCGTCATAACCGGGGCCGGGGTCTTGGGAGTAGCCATTGGCTTTGGGGCTCAGAACCTGGTACGTGACATCATATCAGGGGCCTTTATCATGTTTGAAGACCAATTTGATGTTGGCGATTACATTGAGGCCTGTGGGGTTAAGGGTTTAGTTGACGGGATCGGCTTGCGAAGTACCAGGATTAAGAGTTTTGATGGGGCCATGCACCATATTCCCAATGGGCAGATTACCATAGTCAGCAATCTTTCCCGCAATTATCGCCGGGCTTTAGTGGATGTTGGGGTGGCCTATGGCGAGCAGTTGGAGCGGGTTAAAGAGGTGCTCGAAACCCTGTGCCTGGAAATTAGAAGTGCCAATCCCTGGATAGTTGATGGCCCATCAGTACTGGGTGTGCAGGAATTAGCGGAATCAGATGTTGTCTTTAGAATAATTGCTTTAACCGAGCCCAATGAGCAGTGGCGGGCCGAAAGAATACTGCGATATCAAGTTAAAAATCGTTTCGATCGAGAGGGTATTGAAATCCCTTATCCTCATCGGGTTATCATTAATAGCAGTTTGGAGGAAAAAAATGATTAAACATGACTATCAAATTGGGGATGAGGTGCAGATGCGTAAAGGGCATCCCTGTGGCGGCGACACCTGGGTTGTAATTAGAATTGGGGCCGATTTCAGGATAAAATGTCTGACCTGTGGCCGATCAGTAATGCTGCCCCGGAAAAGGTTTGAGAGACAAGTCAAAAAAATACTGAAAAGCCAAGACCAGAATTTCATTAATAATGCCTAGTAAAATTCTAATCAATATTAGACCACATCGACTTATTTTTTTAGATGTGGTTTTTGACATTATTTTATGAAAAAAACTTTACATTTAGAGCCTGCGGGTTTACTCGATCAGGTTTGATTATTATAATGGAAGGTAGCTGTTCTTTGTTAATGTCAATTTCTGAATTCAGTAATAAAGGTTGGAGGACCCAAAATGAAATTTGCTGTACTGGCCAGTGGTAGTTCCGGTAATTGCATATATATAGAAATGGCCGGCCGGCATATTTTAGTAGATGCCGGTATCAGCAACAGGGCTATCGGCAAGCAGTTGGGCTCACTTGATATAGATAAGCGTCAAATTGATTCAGTTCTGCTTACCCATGAACACGTCGATCACATTCGGGGGGTAGATGTTTTTGCCAGGTATCAACCCCATGTTAAAGTCTATGCCAATCCACTGACCTGGCGAGCAGGTAATAAGTTCCTGCATCGGGTGATCAATCATCAACGACAGCATATCAGGACCCAAGCCAGCTTTGCTATTGGCAGGGTTCAGGTAACCCCGTTTGCTGTTTCTCATGATGCAGCTGACCCGGTAGGATATAAATTTGAAGCAGAGGGCCAATGCATGGTGGTAGCCACTGATTTAGGGACTATCAGCGATGATGTCTATCAACACCTGCTCAATGCCGATGCCTTGGTAATAGAGTCTAATCATGATCGCCATATGCTGCAAAAGGGACCGTACCCCTATTTTTTGAAACAGCGGATAGCCGGAAATAAAGGCCATCTGCCCAACGATATCACAGCTGACATTCTGACAAAGGTTATTTGCCGCCGCACTCAGGCAGTAGTACTGGCCCATTTGAGCGACAAAAACAATACTCCAGAAATTGCCATTAGGGCCAGCGAGCAGACCTTATGTGCCGCTGGATTGCGTCCTTACAAGGATTTTATCTTAAAAACTGCCAATCGAAGCTATGCCACGCCGCTGATTGAGCTGATATAAATTACAAAATCGAAACAGAATTTTCATACTTATCACACATTTCTCTGATAAGGTACTGATATCAAAATAAGGAGGTAGACTTGTGGATTATAACAACGACAACAACAGATATTTTTATGAAACTAAAGATAATAGTGGCAGGAAGATGATTATAGTTGCTTTAGTAGGTGGTTTAATTGGGGCCTTAGTGATGGCTGTTATAGCACCATACCTCCTCTATGGAAATATAATTCCCTGGCCTGAACATTTGTCCCGGCTGGAGGGTGAATATATCCTGCCTGATCCAGCAGAAAATATAAGTCAGGGAGATTATGATTTAAAGGATTTAGGAAATCAGATATCAGCAGTTGCTGAAGCAGTGGGCCCCGCAGTTGTGGGGGTCACCAACAAAGGCCTGGTTAAGGATTTGTTTGGCAGGACGAGCCTGGTCGAGAAAAGCAGTGGTTCAGGCTTTATTATCGACCCTCAAGGGTATGTAGTTACCAATCAGCATGTTATTGCCGGGGCGCGAGAGGTAATAGTCACTCTTTCAAACGGAGCCAAAGTTGAGGCTACCGTAGTTGGAGAAGATGAGTGGTCAGATCTTGCTGTATTGAAAGTTGATGTCAGTGGGCTGCCTGAGGATGAGCGAAGTCTGCCTTACGCATCTTTTGGCGATTCTTCAAGGCTTAAAGTAGGCTATTTCGTGGTTGCCATTGGCAATCCCTTAGGATTGGAATTTGCTCGGACAACTACCCATGGTATAGTCAGTGCAGTTGACAGGATCCTGAGCTTTGAGGGACGACAGTACTCATTGATTCAAATTGATGCTGCGATAAATAACGGTAACAGCGGAGGCCCATTACTGGATTTAGATGGTAATGTTGTGGGTATTAATCAGATAAAAATCGCCAGCTCAGGAATTGAAGGCTTAGGTTTTGCTATTCCTGCCAATCAGGCCAAGCCAATCGTGGAACAGTTAATTACCTACGGCCGTGTAATCAGGCCTTATCTGGGCATTAGAGGCTATCCCATGAATCCGGATTATGCAGACTACATCAATAGTGATATAGATTATGGTGTTTATATAGAAGAGGTAGTGCCCAATAGCCCAGTCGGCAGAGCTGGAATATTAGCTGGGGATATAATTACCGCGATAAACGGTGAACAGGTGACCGGCTTTACAGAGTTGCAGAGAATACTTTACAGCTACAAAATTGGAGATACAATTAAGGTGGAGATTTATAGAGTAAGTGAAAAGAAAAAGTACGATTTCGAGGTTACTCTTGAATCTATTCCCCAGTAATGTTAGTTGAGGTTATTCAGGTAAGTTAAATATTGGAGAAGCGATTGCTGACAATGGCTTGAACGATAGTTTATTGTGGTTTAATAATGGTTTAACGGTTGTATGTAGGGGACAAAACAGCCAGTTTAATACTAATAGGGGCAGCCGGGAAGCTTTAGCTATTTCCCGACTGCCTCAGTGTTTTGGCTAAGTTAAATCTGGCCCAGGGTATTCAGAATTGATTTTGTAAACTCATCAAACAGGCTGGGGTTAGTCGCCCCATACTGCTCTACCTGACCATTATCACACAGCTCAACCAGGTTGGGATCAATAGGAAGC
>JANQLZ010000017.1 GCA_028280325.1 Bacillota bacterium | reverse complement strand
AAAAAGATATAATTTTGTTCGCTTTCTCCATCTCTTTTTCAAGCTGTTTAAATCCAAACTGCTTTAGCTTAATTACCTTTTACTGACAATAGCTAATTGCATCGAAGTTTTTAATTTTAATAAGTTTATCACTGGAGTTTGATTTTAAATAATTAACTATAAATACACTTATTTCTTGGATAATTGTGTTAAGATAATATGGAAATTCCTTTTTTGGTGTCGAATATTGAAGCTATTATTGCTTTATTCACGAAGATAAAAATAATTTAAAGAAAGCAGGTAGTTGGCTCCAAAGGCTTTAAATTTTTGAATAATAAAGATTAAATTATACAATTTTTTGTCGCAAGTTAAAAGCTTAACCGAAGTGGTTAAGAGTAGGGAGCATTATTCAATCTATTGACCAAGTTGGTTAGTAATGGTAAGCTAAATAGTGTTACTGATCGTTTCGGACAGTTTTGGCGAAGGGTGATTGATATTGGTGAATAATGTCTATATGGGTACAAACAGTAAAAAAGATAGAATAATCAGTGCATGTATCAGTGAATTTACCATGCGCGGCTATGAAAAATGTTCAACCGGTTTAATTGCTGAAAAAGCCGGGGTATCTAAAGCCCTAATTTTTCATTATTTTGGCAATAAAGAGAAAATGTATCACACTGTAGTCAGCTATGCTATTGGTTTTTATGTTGCTGAAATTGAAAAAAACGTCAAATTATTACCGGGAGATATTATACATAACCTTCGGGAAACAGCCCTGTTAAAGTCCAGAATCAACTATCAGTATCCACTGATGACAGAGTTTATCATGAAATGCTTTAAAGAAGAACGTTTGGGTAAAAAATTTATCACCGATAATTACAGGTATGCAAAAAAGATGTATCAGGAGGTTTACGGCAATATTAGCACGGATTTATTTAAAAAGGGGATTAATATTGTCATGGCCATAAAAGCTATGGTCAATGCCTTTGATGGCTATAGCTACAACTATGTTTACGGCCAGAACAGCAGTGATAGCAGCTATAACTGGGCCAAAATCTATCAAGATTTGGATGAGTTGGCGGGGTTTTTTAAGAGGTGCTTTTATAAATAGGGTTGCGGCTTCGGAGATACTGTGCTTCCATAATCATGCCCATCTACTACGTCAAACGAAGAAATTTCCTCAAAGATATACTACTCGTATTATCCTTGTAGAAAATTTCTTCTATTCCTTGATCTGGGCATAATTCTGTAAGCCTAGATATAAATAATGGTGCTCTACGTCGATCAGCTGTTTCGACTGGACAGAAGCAATTGTTCTAGCAATCGTTTAGCTATTGCTCAAGCCATCGTTTAAGCTATTGTTTAGTGCCCAACAACTGCCAAACTATTGCCCTACAGTCGCCCAACTATTGCAAAAAGTAAACCCACAACGACGAAGACGCCTATAAAATTATTCGCCGCCTTCCGGTTCTTCTTCCTCTTGGTTCTTTCTGAAAAACCAGTCCCAGAAATCCCAGTCATTTTGGCCATCGCCGTCGGTATCTATGATCGGCGGAAAGATTGTATCAGGGTGCAGTTCACATTCTACAGTGGGTTCGGTGCCCGGTAGAAAGTATTCGGTATATGAGTTTTCACATCTTCTGGTTGCTAACTGGCCGCTTTCCGGGTCTATTTTTGCGGCAACAATCGTATTGGGTACGGTAAAGTCGTTTTTAGGAACATCTTTTAAGCCATTGCTGACAAAGTAGGACCAGGAATAACCCGAGGTCCTGCCGCCGCTGGCGATCGTTTTGGAGTTGTCATCAGCTCCGGACCAGACAGCACAGGCTATATCAGGAGTGTAGGCTACAAACCAGGCATCCTGATTTCCTTCACTGGTACCTGTTTTAGCTGCTGCCGGGCGGCCAATTTTGGATTTTAAATAGCTCGCTGTGCCTCCTGGCTCCAATACCGAGGTCAGCATGTCCGTAATGATAAAGGCAACGTTTTCATCCAAAACTTTTTGTCGGAACGGCCGGTTTTCCAACAAGACATTCCCATGCTTGTCCTCAATTTTTCTAATAAAATAGGGTTGTGACTTGTAACCGCCACTGGCAAAAGTAGCGTAGGCATTGGCCATTTCCAACGGCGATACTGGACTGACACCCAGTGGCAGGCTTAAAACTCGGTCCAGGTGAGAGTTAACACCTAAGCGCATTGCCATATCGATCATGTCAGTGGACCAGGGACCGCGATAGGTGCTGTCAGACATGATATGATTCAGTGAAATGGCGGTTATATTGCTTGACCTGGCTATGGCCTGGCGCATGGTCAGATCGCCGTAATATTCATCTTTATTCGTTTCTTTCGGGGAATAAGGCTCCTGGTTATGGATATCAAAAGTCACCGGTTCGCTGGTGAACACGCTTGCTGCCGTGTATTCCCTGCTCTCCAGGGCAGCGGCATAAAGAAATGGTTTAAAAGTTGATCCAGGCGGTCTTTTAGCAAAAACCCTGCTCCAGGTGCTTTGGTTGAGGTCTCTGCTGCCCACCATGGCTTTAATCTCACCGTTTTGAGGATCAATTGCAACCAGGGCTGTTTCCAAACCATCATGCTTCTCTTCTTCACCCCAATATTCAACTGCCTCTTCAGCAGCCTCCTGCATTTGGGTGTTCATTGTCGTGTAGATCTTCAGCCCGCCGCTTTTCAGCAGCTCATCACCATTTAAATTACTTTGCATGCTGGTAATTTCATTATTAAGGTATTTCAGTACTGCATTGCGAAAATGATCAATATTTCTAACCGAAGTTTTTAAACCCACTGTCTTAATTTCCTCAGCTTTGGCTGCCTTGTTCTCCTCTTCAGTAATAAAACCCAGTTCCTGCATTCTATTGAGAACAATATTTCTTCTCGATGTCGCTTTTTCCATGGAAACATAGGGGGAATTGTAGCCAGGGCTGCGCACTATCCCCACTAAGGTAGCCGCTTCATTCAGATTTAAGTCCTTGGCTGATTTGCCAAAGTACAGCCGCGAGGCTGATTCTACTCCATATACACTGTGGCCCATATAGATTACATTACAGTACATCTCCAGGATTTCATCTTTGGTGTAGATGGTTTCGAGCTTAATGGCGACAATGGCTTCAACTATTTTGCGCGAATATCTTTTCTGCAGCCCCAAAAAATCATAGGAGTTCCGAGCCATTTGCTGGGTTATTGTACTCCCCCCCGGGCCATAGAGGGTTCGGTTCATGATATTGGTGTAGACAGCGCGCGCTATGCCGTATAAATCTACGCCATGGTGACTGTAAAAGCGGTGATCTTCCATGGCTACTATAGCCCGTTGAAAGTGGATCGATATATCACTTAAATTCACCTCAAAGCGCTTTACCCCCCCTAAGGTAGTTACCATATCACCATTATCATCATATATCTCGCTGGCGATTGTAACTTTGGGCGGAGGTAGCGGTTGAGAGTAATAGTAGATAAATGTTATAGCACCAAAAATAACTGTAAAAAGCGCAATTGCACCTACAGTTAATAAAATGGTTCTGCCGATACGACGTTTCATCGGCAACGGCCTCCTCTGCTGTTTCTAAATAATAATATAACCTAATCAGGTAGATTATAAAAGCGGATCATAAAATATGTAACGGGTATTTAATATAGGTCTGTTAATAAATCTCGGTAGTTCTTAACAGACAGAGCTCGCTACTCTGGCAGACAAGGGGTAGTTTTAAAGCAAGTAAAAAAAGGCCAAATAACGCTTAAAAGCGTAATTCAGCCTTTATAATTATAAGATTTTAACTTAACTTATTTGACAAAATCGGCGATTCGACGCAGGCCTTCAGCAATATTCTCCATTGAATTAGCGTAGCTTAACCGAACATAGCCTTCGGCCCCAAACGCTGAGCCGGGCACTACTGCTACAAAGGTTTTCTCCAATAACTCTGTCGCAAAACTAAGGCTGTCTTCAATAACTACTCCATTAATTTCACGACCGAATAGTGCTTTAATATTCATCATTACATAAAAGGCTCCGCCCGGCTTACGGCAGCTTAAACCAGGGATATCATTAATGGTTTTAACCATAAAGTTTCGGCGTTTTTCAAATTGCTGACGCATCGATTCAATAGAATCCTTGGGACCGGTCAGTGATGCTACCGCTGCCTTTTGAACAAAAGAAGTCGGGTTAGAAGTACTGTGTCCCTGAAGTTTATTCATAGCCGCAATTATCTCTGTCGGAGCAGCGGCATAACCCATCCGCCAGCCGGTCATGGCATAGGCCTTAGACATGCCATTGACTACTACTGTGCGTTTTTTAATCTCTGCTCCAAAAGAAGCGATCGAAACATGCTCACCGTCATAGATCAGTTTTTCATAGATCTCATCGGCAATAACATAAAAGTCGTGTTCAACGGCTAACTCAGCAATAACTTTCATTTCATCAGCTGTGTAGATTGCTCCGGTAGGGTTAACCGGGCTGCTGAAAATAATAGCCTTGGTTCTGGGAGTAATAGCCTGTTTTAAATCATGTAAATCCATCTTGAAATCATTTTCTTCCTGACAAACTACGTAAACCGGAGTGGCATCTGTAACTTTAACCATTTCACTGTAGCTTACCCAGTAAGGGGTAGGGACTATTACCTCGTCGCCGTCCTCACACAGTGACAAAAAGGCATTGAACAAAGGCTGCTTGGCACCTGTGCCGACGATGATGTTTTTGGGCGTATAATCTAATCCGTTATCTTCCTTTAACTTATTACATATTGCTTCCTTTAATTCAGGTATGCCACTGGCAGTTGTATAACGGGTAAAACCGCAGTTGATAGCCTCAATTGCCGCCTCACATATGTGTCGGGGGGTATCAAAGTCCGGCTCACCGACACTAAAATTTATAGCATCTTTCCCCTCGCGCACCAAGGTTTTAAATTTAGCGCTTATGGCCAGGGTCATTGATGGGGATAATCGATTTGTTCTGGCAGATAACTTTTTCAAGGTAGCACCTCCTACGAATCTATACGCTATAAGATTAGCACAAAAAATATGAATTGTATACAGTATTACACTATATAATACGGCTGACTGCAGCAAATGGGAAAGGCGTAAATCAAATCAATTAGCAATTGCCTAGCAATTGTAGAGCTTAAGATGGTAAATATTTATATCTAAATGGCCTGTAATACATATTTAACTTGCAAAAGGTATAAAATAGTCGTATAATACTACAAATGTTATACAAAATGCTTTGATGGGAACAATACAAAGCCACAGGTTTACAGAGAGTCAGCGGTTGGTGTGAGCTGACAGCCATGTACTTGCGTTAGCCTCCCTGAGTGAACAGCAGAATACAGTATGCTGTTACGGTGTAGCCGTTATCTAATGAAGCCGGGCTTTTAGCCAACAAGGGTGGTATCGCGGGTAATCTCGTCCCTTATCTTAGGGATGGGGTTTTTTAGTTTTAAATTTAATCTATGAAAGGAGATGCACTTATGCTGGATATTAAGTTTATCAGAAATAATTTTAATGAAGTGAAAAGGCGCCTGGAGTCGCGCGGCGAGGCTTTGGAGCTGGATAAACTGGTGGAGCTGGACGCCACAAGGAGAGAAATCCTGAGTAGTGCAGAACAGCTGAAAAAGCGAAGAAATGAGGTCTCCAAATCAGTGCCCCGGTTGAAAAAAGAGGGCAAGGACACAGAGCCGGTCTTTGCCGAGATGAGGGCAGTCGGCCAGCAAATCCAAAAGCTGGACGAACAACTGCGCGAGGTAGACCAGGGTATTACCGAGATATTGTTGAGAACCCCCAATCTGCCGGATGAAGATGTGCCGATCGGGCCGGACGAAACCCATAATGTTGAGGTAAGAAAATGGGGGACACCCCCGCAGTTTGATTTCGAGCCCCAGGCCCATTGGGACATTGGCAGTGATCTGGGTATCTTGGACTTTGCCACAGCGGCCAAAATAACCGGTTCCCGATTTACCTTCTTTCATGGTTTGGGAGCCCGCCTGGTTAGAGGTTTAGCAGCAATGATGATTGAGCTGCATGTGCAGATGCACGGATATACCGAAGTTTTGCCTCCGTACATTGTCAACAGCAACAGCATGATCGGTACCGGACAGCTGCCTAAGTTTGCTGAGGATTCTTTTAAGATAGAGGGGCAGGATTATTACTTGATTCCCACGGCAGAGGTGCCGGTGACCAATAGATTTAGAGACGATATCTTGCCCGTTGATAAACTACCGGTTAAATACTGTGCCTACAGCTCCTGCTTCAGGTCAGAGGCCGGAGCTGCCGGTCGAGATACCAGGGGCTTAATCCGGCAGCATCAGTTTGACAAGGTTGAAATGGTCAACTTTACCACCCCCGAAGGTTCAGCAGAGGCCCTCAAGGATATGGTCTCAGCTGCTGCCAAAGTGCTGGAAATGTTGGAACTGCCGTACCGAGTCATTGAAATGTGTACCGGAGATTTGGGTATAAGCGCCGCTAAGAAATACGATCTCGAGGTTTGGATGCCGAGCTATGGACGGTATGTTGAGATTTCTTCCTGCAGCAACTGTCGCGATTATCAGGCCCGAAGGGCTAATGTTAAGTTCAGAAGGGGAAAAAGACAAAAGCCGGAACATGTTCACACCCTCAATGGATCAGGGCTGGCAATTGGACGCTGTATCGCCGCCTTATTAGAAAATCATCAGCAAGCAGACGGCACGGTAATACTTCCGGAAGCCATGTCTTATTACATGAATGGAGCAGTTCATTTGGTTAAAGCCTAAGCTTTTAAGTTTATCACTTTTAAATCAAAAGAGTGAAAAGCTAGCCAGCTAATCAAATAGGATAACAACTACCTCTTTGGGGTCAGGCCAAAAACCCATAATTATGGGGTTTTAGCCTGGCCCCTGAGCTTTACCTCATCATAACTAAAGTAAAAAATTGCCTGAACTGGGGGCAATAGTTGGTGATTGGGGTGATTTCATTACGTTTTGCTCTTCGCAAGGCAGCATAATTGCAAAACTATCCCATTAACACTAAAAATAGCAAATAATATTATAAAATGTTTTAGGAGTTTTAGGCCTGACCCCAAATTCATAAACCGTTAAAAAAGTTATCCTACAGCCCAACAACAGCTGAACTATTGCACTACAATCGCCATACTATTGTTAAATCCTTACCGTCGTTCAAACGAGTAAAGGGTATTGTAAATGATAAAAATCAGGCCGCCAAACAACAGCACAAATCTAAGGGTTTCAAGGTTAAAGGATTGAATCACGGCGTTGTAGAGGGTGAGGGGCTTATTAATGATGTTCCAGCTGTTGAGGCGGGGGAAGCGTCCTAAATACACCCCGTAGCTGCTCAACAGGCACATGCCCAAGCTGAATAAATGTCCCAAAATACTGCCGGTATAATTCGAAATCCGCTGGTGAACCGGATACAAGGCATGAAAAGTCAGCAGAATCCCGATCCAAATACTCAATAAAAGCAAAACTATATCATACCAGGCCATGAAATTCATCGACAGGGTCGAAGAACTTACCAGGATTGCATTTTTGGGCAGGTGAATAATATCGGTAATCAGGTAGGGGGCATTGGGAAAAAACAAGAGCCAGACTGCCCATAAAATAACAGAAAAAATGCTCTGAAGTCTCTTTCTGCTTTTAATTGAAAGCAGTGACAGAGCCACCAGCGGAATCCAGGCTAAAATAATATTCCAGCCTAAGAACATCAGAAAGGAACTATTAAGCTGCAAGTACTTAAATGCTATCATTGCTGCACAGATAATGGTTAGAAATATCAAACGCATCAGTTGGTTAATATTGGGTAAATATGCTCTCATTTTATCAGCCTTTTCTATGGTGTTTTAATTCAAATACAAATACGTTGTTGATATCATCGGTATAGCTGTAAAATTGATGTGAAAGAAAGAGTTTCCGCAGTGAGGGTGAATCCGGGCACATAGTTAGAACCTTTTTAATACTTTTTGCTGATGATTTGTGTTTAGCGAACTCCAGCAGCAAATTGGCATCCTCCATAGAGCTGTACTGAAGGTAGTTGATACTGTAGCCGCATTCCTTACAGTGGTCGGACAGCAACATCAGAGCCTGCAGCTGGCCATCAGAGTAAATCCCATAACCACTTTGGCTCTTCAGCAGCTTATGAAGCAGGCGGGGGTTCAGCTGTTTGAACACCCACCCACAACCGACAAAATTATTGGTTTGAAAAAGGGTTTTGTGGTCAATAAAGTGCCATACTTCATCGGCATCGACCAACTGTACGATGGGTTCAAAGCTCTTTTCAGAAGCAGTTGCCTGAGCCTCGTAAACAGTGAACCTGGCCATTTCCGAAAAACCCTGTTTGTTAATAATGTGCAATGAAGCTTCGTTGCCGATAAACGTGCTCAATCTGATTGCGCTGAAATCATCAATCTGGTCTGTGAAGTATCGCTGCAATTCCTTGCCTATTCCCAAACCCTGCTTGTTTCGGGCAACCCTTAAGCCCTCCAGCCAGGCAACATTGTCATCAATAACCGAAAGTTTGGCACAGCCCACAACCTGGCCTTGTATTTCAGCTACCACCAACTGGCCCTGCCAGTCAGCCAGCCATTGGTCGATCACCAGTGAAATATAATCATGGTCTCCATGGGTTTCCCAGGCATTGACACTGATTTTAGTAATAATCTCCCGGTCCTGCTGTTTTGCCGGCCTTATGACAACCATCTTCATTACCCCATTATTTTTATTCTCTCTAAGTTTAACATCAACAAGTTATGCAAACAACAGGTAAGAAAATAAAAGTGGAAAAGGGTCTGAAAACTTACTCAGTAGGAGATTAGTATACCGCCTACATTGGCAAAAACGCTGATAGTGGGCTGCATCTCAACCAAAAAGCACTCCTTAAATTTATACCTTTCCCGGGCATCATTTAAAAACTGCCGGGCTTTTTCAGCTGCCTTGCAGTAAGCCACTGCCAAAACCCTTTCGTTAAGAGCTGTCTCGGCATTCTCTCCTATTTTCTCCAGCATGCGGTCTAAGGCTCGCCGATAGCCGTGAATTTTTTCCAGCATTTTTATCTTACCGGTGTCGTCAGCCGCCAGTATGGGCTTAATGTTTAAGATAGAGGCCATAATACCTGCTAAATGGCTTAGTCGTCCTGATTTTTTCAGGTTACTCAAGTTTTTGATCACAAACATGGTCTGTAGTTGATTGACGTAGTCTCGAGTTCGACTTACTGCCAGATCAGGGTCCAGTCCGGACTGCAACAACTTGTGCAAACAACGGGCAATCAGGGCCTCTCCCACAGAAGCACTCTTAGAGTCAATTACCTCGATATACTTGTCAGGCTGAAGGTCATGATACAGTTTTTTAGCCAACAGAGCATTATTATAGGTAGAGCTGATTTGGCTGGAAAGGGTAACTATAAAAATCCTTTTAGCCTTATTAAAATGCTTCATATACAATGCTGGAGTTGGCGCAGATGTTTTAGGTGTTTCAGCACAGGCATCCATATCGGCCAGGAACTGATCAAAATTCAGGTTTCCGTCGTCGACATAACTCCTGCCCTGCATTCTCAGAGTAATTGGTACCTTAATCAGCGGGGTATCCCCCATCATGTCAGCGTCTACATCGCAACCGCTTTCACTGATAATTAAATAATCTTTCATATTGTCATTCACATTCCTCAATATTTTAGCTGGCTAGTTATAGTATGGGCATTTTCTTTTGATTTTTAACACTCAGACAGCTGCTGACGATCAAGACTACTGTTCGATTGTTTACCCCAACGCCTCAAAACCCGGGCTAAGATTTTGATTTATGGTAGTAGTTTTGATGATATTCCTCTGCTCGGTAAAATGTTGAGGCAGGCGTAAGAACAGTCACAATTTGTTGATCGTATTTTTTGCTGCGATCCAGTTCAGCAATTGTCGTTTCAGCGATCCGCCTCTGATCCTCGCTGTGATAGAAAACAACTGAGCGATATTGCTCTCCGACATCTCCATCCTGCCTGTCCCAGGAGGTGGGATCATGACAGCCAAAAAACACCTTCAGCAATTCGTCATAGTCAGTAACTGTACTGTCATAATCCAGCTGCACAACCTCGATATGTCCAGTTGTGTTGGTACACACCTCTTCATAAGTCGGCTGTTCAGTTTTGCCTCCCATGTAACCTACTACCGTGTCTACGACACCGTCTACCTCAGCAAATGTCGCTTCGGTATTCCAAAATCAACCGCCGCCAAAGGTGGCTTTCAGTATAGTCATATCCCGACCCCCTAATTGGTTTTGCCTGTAAAGTGAAAGTCTTTAATGACCATGGACGGCATGTAGACATTCCCCAAAAACTTGGGCACCCCTTTGCGGTCACTTGAAATATCTACAACATTGTTAAAGGCTTCGACAATACTTTGGGTAAACCGCATATTATGAAGCGCGGCCACGATTTTACCGTTTTTAATCTGAAACAACCCGTCTCGGGTTAAGCCGGTAAGCTGAGCAGTTCTGGGATTGACAATATTCATGTAATGGAATCTGGTGACCAGAATGGCATCATCGCTTTCAGCAATCAGTTTATCCAACGGCTTTTCCCCGCCTGACATGACAAGGTTGATCGGTATCCCGCCGCTATTCACGTCATTGATCGAGTGGCCGGTTGTCGGTACATTGTCCTTCATGGCAGACAGGGTGTCATAAGCTAGTTGCTTGGCCCAGCCGTTAGTCACCAGCTCCAACCGCTGACGAGGATAGCCTTCAAAGTCGAACGGAATAGCCAGAGTATTGGGATTTTGCCAGTCGTCCTCAATAGTGATCCGTTTATCAAAGACCTGCTGATTTAGTTTGTCGGTAAGGAAACTTATTTTGTTTTGAACGCTTTTAGCTGAAAATCCGGCAAAGGCCAAATATAAAACAATATCGCTTACAGCTGCCGGCTCCAAAATAACCGTATAAGCCCCAGGCTCAATCTGCTGCTGATTGTTGTTTAACTTAGCCCGTTCAAAAACCTGGGCAAAGCTCTTGATGAAATCAATATTTTGCGGTTCTTGAGCTGATTCGGTGATAAAGCTGGTTCCCCCGGTTTTATCAGAGATCAGGATTGAGAACTTAACACTGTTGCTGCGGGCAAAGCGTTTAACTCCCTGGCTGCTACCGTAAGATATATTGTACTCGGTATAGGAATAGGTGCCATAAGCCAGATACTCTTCAGGCAGGGTATTTAAAGCTGTTTTTAACTCCAGGGCACGCTGTTTAACTCCAAATGATTTCTCAAGCTCCTTGTTGAAACTGTCGTGCTCAATCAAAGCCGGTTCAGTGACCGGCAGAGGCTGGGTGCCGCTGCTGGGCAGAAACTCCAGGTTATTAATAGCTTCGGTTACCGCCTTTTTCAGACCCTGTTCACTGTAGTCAGTGGTGCTTTGCTCACTTTTCTTTTCGCCGTCGATTACGGTTATGGAAACGGTAGTTAAATCCTCGAAAACATTTTGATGGATCATCGAATTGGCGTAGCGGGTCAGGCCTTCAGCCTGGGCCATGATCAGTACTCGGGTATCGAACCCTGGGGAGATTTCGATAATATAATCGATAATGTCGTAGTACTTCTGTTTACTTAACATCTGCAACACCTACCTTTACATTTCGAAAACGAGCCGGGGAGCAGCCATGGCCGACATGGGCTACTTGAGTTGGCTCTCCTTTGCCGCAGTTGGGTGTTCCATACAAAACCCAGAGGTGTTTATTGCCGACCCCATCACATGAATTCCAAAACTCAGGGGTAATGCCGGTGTAAATTGGATTTTTATAGATCTTACCGGTCAGTTTGCCTTGTTTAATCTCATAAGCTATCTCTGTAGCAAACTGAAAGTTAAGCCGCTTATCGTCAATGCTCCAGCTCTTATTGGTAGCCAGTAGCAACCCATCGTCAATCTCGCCAATTAAATCCTCAAAGGTAAGCTCTCCTGGCTGCAAATTAATATTGGTCATTCTCACTATCGGTATTCTACCCCAGCTTGAGGCTCGTGAAGTGCCGTTGGACTGCTGGCCAATGATTGGGGCAGTGTCCCGTGAGGAAAGGAATCCCTGGAATATTCCTTTGGTAATTATCGGAGTACATTGAGCTGGAACACCTTCATCATCATAGCCAAAGGTGCCTAAGCCTCGGGGAATAGTGGCATCGGCTACTATATTGACATGTTTAGAGCCATACTTGAACTCGCCCATCATTTCCGGATTTAAAAAGCTGGTACCGGCATAGCCTGCCTCGTAGCCCAGTACCCGATCCAGTTCAATTGGATGCCCGACGCTTTCATGGATCTGCAAATATAATTGAGAGCCATCGATGACCAGGTCATAATAGCCGGAGGGGCATTCTTCAGCTGTCAGTAAAGCCGCTGCTTCCTGAGCAATTTTTGGAGCATTCTCTACCAGTTGCAGCTCTGTGACAAACTCATAGCCGGCAGTGGCATAGTTCCCTCTAAACGAGTTCGGGTAGCTTCTGACCTGCATATCCTGACCGTCGGCGGCTGAGGCTCGAATCCCGCCTCCCGACTCAATAATAGTTTGGGTTATGTAGGAGCCATCGGTATCGGCAAAGATCTTTTCCTCTTTGCTAAAGCGCAAAAACCCCATGGTTTTAAACAGCTCAGCATTGTTTTTCATTTCTTTTTCTGCAGCCAGTAACAGATCAATTTTATCTTTCTTGGAAACTGTAAACGGATCAATCTGATAATCGGTAACATAAGTGTCAATTACTATCGGCTTTTCGGCCAGTGTAAGTGGATCTTTTTGAGCCAGTGCGCTGGCTTCGGCAATTTCAATAGCCTGAAGCGCAACCTGTTCCAGGCAGTCAAAATCCTGGGAGCTGGCAAAACCTAAGGCTCCGTTGAGAAAAACTCTGATTCCATAGCCTTTGGTATTCTCGTTTTCAAGTTTTTGAACTGTTTCATTTTCGGTAATAATCTGTTCAGTGTTTAGTTTCTGAACTCTTATATCTGCGTAGTCCACACCTTTGGCTTTAATAAAGCTCAATATTCGGTGTATTTCCTTTTGCATATAAAAACCCCTTCCCAATTGGTATTACTGGTATTTTAAACATAGATATTGGATAATCCTTCTTTTATCGACTTTAAACTGCAACAAAAAAAGAACCCGTTTCCAATGGAAACGGGTCCAAGTTGTTAGTCAACAACTATGCAATCTATGGGTATCGGGGTCCAATCTCCGTTAGGGATTAGAGGTGAATCACTTAGAGCCTGACGGTTTTTGTCTAAAAGGTAGAGAGCATGAGTCACTCCGCAAACCTGTTCAGAGCTTTCATAAGTGATAATCCACTGATAATATGGAAAGCCACTTCTTACTTCTTCAACGATATTAATCATTTTTTCATCTTCAAGGTCAAATGGATCAATCAATAAAATCCTTGTCCAATCTTCAGGGGTGTTAAAACCTGTATTTGGAGCTGCATATAGCTCAATAGCTTCAATTCTGACACTGGGTGCTCCTAAGAACAGTGAAATAATCAAGCCGAAAGCAGTGTCTCCCGCTCTAACTGGAGGATCTATATAAATTGGTCCGGTTGTATACGATAAAGTAGCCACTATTACACCTCCTCATTCATTACATGGTATGAAAAAAATGGACAAAGGTGACAAGCAGCTCTAAAAATTAGAAAAGCCCGCTACTTTAATAAAACCAATCTTTACTTAACTATCCTCGTACAATAGCAACCGCTCGAATTGGGGAGCCATCGCCTTGTTCAATCTTTAACGGCAAGGCATAAAACTCAAACTTGGTGTCAAATAATTGCTCCAGATTTGTCAGGTTCTCAACAATTATTTTTCCGCTGCCTAGAACTATTTTGTGGTTATAATAATCACCATGGCTCGGTGGATCAACTGAAATGACATCTACCCCAATCCCTTTCAGCTGCATCGCTGAAAGCTTAGTTGCCAACTCTCTGCATAAAATCGGGTAATTTATAAAATAACTCTCACTCCCCCAATGGCTATCATATCCTGTATAAAACAGCAGATAATCAGGGGTGTTTTTTAGCAGAGTATCCTCCAAAACTGCTGCTGATATTTCGTTATTAATCAAATGTTGGCGACAATCTATTACTAAACCACTGCCCAAAAAGCACTCCAGCTCCATGCTGTCTGTATGCAGGGAGGAGTCTGTCATATGAGAAGGGCAATCCAGATGAGTGCCGATATGCCCTGACATTTTAAGCTCCGTCAGGTTGACCCCATTTGCTTCATAGGTATACAGCTTGCTGAAGCAAGGGGGGCTGTCACCTGGATAAAAAGGCATTCCGTTATGAAGCTTGTGGCTTAAATCAACTACCTTCATTTTGACTAAAACTCAGCTGATCGCGGCGTGCGGGGGAACGGGATAACGTCGCGGATATTGGCAATGCCGGTCAGGTACATAATCGCCCGTTCAAATCCCAGGCCGTATCCAGAGTGGCGGGTCGAGCCGTATTTGCGCAGATCAAGATACCAGGAGTAGTCCTCAACATCTAAGCCCATTTCCTGAATCCGCTGAACCAGCACCTCATAACGGTCTTCACGCTCACTGCCGCCGATAATCTCTCCAATACCTGGTACTAATAAATCCATGGCGGCCACTGTTTTATGGTCGTCATTTAACCGCATATAAAAGGCCTTAATCTCTTTGGGGTAGTTAATGACATAGACTGGCTGTTTAAATACCTTCTCAGTAATATAGCGTTCGTGTTCGGATTGCAGATCGATACCCCACTTCACCGGGTATTCAAATGTAACCGGAGCCTTTTCAAGAATATCAATGGCCTCAGTATAAGTCAGGCATTTAAAATCTGAATTAACTACATTATCAAGCCTTTTAAACAGCCCTTTATCGACATATTTATTGAAAAACTCCATCTCCTCCGGGCATTTTTCCATGACGTAGCTGATCAGTGATTTCAGCATTTCTTCACCGATCTTCATGTTATCGTTGATATCAGCAAAGGCCATTTCCGGCTCCACCATCCAAAATTCTGAGGCATGACGGGAGGTGTTAGAGTTTTCTGCCCTAAAAGTTGGGCCAAAGGTGTAGACATTGCGCAGCGACTGGGCATATCCCTCAACATTAAGTTGGCCGCTAACGGTTAAAAAGGTTTCTTTACAGAAGAAATCTTCCTGGTAATTGATTTCTCCTTGGTCGTTGCAAGGCAGATCATTGAGGTTTAGAGTGGTTAATCTAAACATCTCTCCAGCGCCTTCACAATCGCTTCCGGTAATAATCGGAGTGTGGACATAGACAAAATTACGGTCATTAAAGAATTTGTGCAGGGCAAAAGCTGCTACAGAGCGCACCCGGAAAACAGCAGCAAAGGTGTTGGTTCGAGGCCGCAAATGGGCAATGGTTCTCAAGTATTCAAAGCTGTGGCGCTTTTTCTGCAACGGAAAATCAGGGCTTGAGCTTCCCTCGACAATAATTTCTGTAGCCTTAATCTCAAACGGCTGTTTGGCTTGGGGAGTTAACTCCAGTCTTCCCTTAATTATTAAAGCTGTCCCAATATTGTATTTGGCCACCTCTGCAAAGTTGCTCAGCTCATCACTGTAGACTACCTGCAGTCCATTAAAAAAACTACCATCATTAACTGCTAAAAAGCCAAAGTTTTTAGAAGCGCGGTTACTGCGGATCCAGCCGGTTACGGTCAGGTCTCGATTGGCAAACGACTCTGGTTTGCTGTACAGCTCTCTGATTAAAGTAGCATCATACATCTTGAATTTCCTCCTTTAAAAATATAAAAAATCCTCCATCCCCTACGGGACGAAAGATTATCTTCCGCGGTACCACCCGGATTGTCAAAATGACCCCTCAACCAGCACTAACATGCTGTGTTGCCTATAACGGTGCACAACCGCTCAGTTCTACTCTCCGATTGGATTTCTTCTGACACTCCAGGATGTTTTTCAATCTGCCTGTCGTACTGGTCTTGCACCGTCACCAGCTCGCTAATACGGTTTGACAAACCTACTCTTCCTATCAACGCCTTAAATATTATTAAGATTATAATATAGTATGCGCAATTTAGCAAGCGCTAATCACGAACCAATTATTATAGACCATACCACAGGAGCAGCTGCTGGCCGAAAAACAGCATTATCAAACCGGCTAAGGCCAGGAACGGCCCAAAAGGCAGTTTGTCTTTGCGGCTTTTTTGTTTGGTCAGTAACACGTACAAACTGTAAACTCCTCCTAGAATAAAGGAAAGCATCAGCAGGACAAAGGTATACTTCAGGCCAAAAAATAAGCCAAACATGCCTCCCAGCATGGCGTCCCCGCCGCCCATACCTCCTAAAGCGACCAGCAGAGCGGGCAAGCCGAAGCCCAGGGCCAAGCCCAGCAGCAGTGAAGGCCAGGTCAGATGATTAGAGGTTAATTGCCAGGCTAAGGCGGTTAGCATACCGGTAATTGTCAGTGAGTGGGGAATTATCATATGGTCTAAGTCAATAAAAGTAATAATTATCAGCAGAGAGATCAGAATTAAATTGGGAACAAGCACCGGGTTTAAACCTGACAAAAGATAGGTTGCGGCGAACAATGCACCAGTCAGGAGCTCTATCATCGGATAGCGCCTGGTAATACTGGCCGAGCAGTAACGGCATCTTCCTTTTAATAATAGATAGCTGAATACCGGCACTAAATCCCGGGGCTGTAGTGTGGTATGGCATTTAGGGCATCGGGAGCGGGAGATAAAGATATCCTGGCCAAGCGGAATCCGAAGAATACACACATTATAGAATGAGCCCATTACCGTACCCAATATAAAAAAACTAGCTATGAAAAAAGCATGCATAAAAACTTACCTTTCACCATGTAATTTACGAGCAGCACCGGGAGAGAGGCTTGATTACCTCAGTTTAAAATAACACAAAAAACGGTATTAGGTAAGCTACAATCTAAAATTAATAATAAAATAAGCTTAAGCGTAACGTAAATATTAATTTCAGCTAGTAATCCTTAATTTATTTCGGCAACCTGTTTACTTATTAGGCAAATCTTCGAAATAAAAATGTGATAGAATATTAATTAAGAACTTTATTTTTTTCTTACGCAAAATGATCCAGCTCAAATATTTTAACAAGATTAAAATCAAATAATAATTAAGTTTTTTGTTTGATTTAGAATATAATGAAAAACAAGAATTTAATATCAATGAGAATGAGGTGCATTAATGCCAAAGATTGCGATAATTTTTACTGGCGGAACAATATCAATGAAAATAGATACCGATCTTGGAGCAGCAGTACCGGCTTTGCAGGGCCAGGATATTATAAGTGGGGTAACCGGAC
>JANQLZ010000081.1 GCA_028280325.1 Bacillota bacterium | reverse complement strand
CTTCAACAAAGTTTCAATAAAAAATTTTTGAAAGATTTGAATTGTTGGGCTTTCACAACGTCCTGTTGCTCACACAGAATTCTTAAAAACGTTCATCTCATAGTACTATCTTCTTATACATGTTTAGTTCTTATGTGAAATTTACTACCTCTAAGTTACCTCATTTATTTGCTTTAAGCTTAGCCTATGTAATGACCCCTCTTTTTTAGTGACACTGATTAAAATATTATATTTTTTAAAATTCGATCAATATTATCTTACTAATGGTTTTTTTATCTTGTCTGCTAACTTAATGAGATTGATGATTCAACTATTGTAAAGCAAATTCTTTTTTATTCATGAAGGGAATATTGTAAAAAAACAGAATATAGTTTTGGGCATAATTAAACATATGTGGAGGGAAAAAGTATGAAGTATAATTTTAATGAGCATATCGACAGATATGGAACTTGTTGTGCTAAGTGGGATATGGCTGAAGCTTACTTCGGAAAAAAAGATCTGTTACCAATGTGGGTAGCTGACACCGACCTGCGTTGTCCAGATGAAGTGATTGAGGCGTTGAAGGAGCGCATTAATCATCCGATCTTTGGATATTCCCGTCCTGATGATGAGGTCTATGAGGTAATTATTCAGCGTATGAAAAACCTGTACAACTGGGATATCAAAAAAGAATGGATTCTATTTAATGCTGGAATAATTTCAGGATGCCATATTGCCGTCAGAGCATTGACAAATCTTGGGGATCAGGTTGTCATTCAAACACCTGTATATTACCCATTCAAGAAAGTAATTTTGGCCAATGGTTGCACTGCACTTGAAAACGGTTTAGTTCGCAGGAATAACAGGTATTACATGAATCTTGAGCAATTAGCTGACATGTTTAAGCAGACCACTGGATTTGGCGGGAACATCCCTCGTATTAAAGCTACCATACTTTGTAATCCTCACAACCCTGTCGGCAGGGTGTGGACGAAAGAGGAGTTATTGGAATACGGAGATATCTGCCTTAAAAACGATGCAGTTATTATAACTGATGATATTCACAGTGACCTTTTGCTTAATGGCAACAAACATGTTATGTTACCTTCTTTATCAAAAGAGCTGGAACAGAAAAGTATCACCTTTATTGCTCCGAGCAAAACATTTAATGTAGCTGGACTCAAAGCATCTGTGGCTATTATCCCTAATGACCAACTACGGATGCAGTTCGCTTTTATTCAGGAGGCAGGCTATGGAACTCCCAATGTCTTAGGCATGACATCTTTAAAAGCAGCTTATATGTACGGGGATCAATATATTAAGGATTTAAACGCTCATTTAGAGAATAACCTTGAATATTTCACTAATTACATCAATAAAAATATTCCAGAACTAACTGTTATTGAACCCGAAGGCACCTATCTGGTTTGGGTTGACATGGCCCGGCTGGGTATGAACCCTCAAGAGCTAGCTGAGTTTATGATAAATGATGTTAAAGTTGCAACTGATTTCGGTTATGTATTTGGACCAGGGGGAGAAACCTTTCAACGCTTTAATCTGGGCTGCACTCTGGACACTGTCAAAGAGTGTTTGCGGCGCCTTGATAACGCAGTGTCTCAATGGCGCCAGAAAAAATAGGGGGCTAAATTTTGTCAGCAAATTTTATTAAGACGGAACGTGACTTATCTATTTATTTGCATGAAATAGAAACCAAACTAGAGTCCTTGGGCAACAAAATCTCTGAGTTAAGTTTTCAACGGTATCTTGACAAACAAGATAATCCTGAAATTATCGAGCTAACCATGGAGCGTTCAGCAATCATGCTGGACAATGAGCTGGGTGATCAGATTGCAGCCTGGCAGGGTAAAATAACTGACCCGGTTTTAGCACGTAGAGTCGATATCTGGTCGGACAGTTTGCTGTTAGCTCGGGTTGAGGCCTTGCCCGAGATTGTAGAGCTGCAGCAAAAAGTTGCCTACAAAGTAATGAGTCATGGGTACCTGGTCAATGGAAAAAGGATTTCTTTGGGTCAGGTTCGAGCCCTGGTGCGAGGCAATCCAGACAAAAAAATTAGGGAAGAGGCCTGGCGTTCGCACACCGAGCTTCATGAGATGGTTGTTGACGATATGCTGGAGCTTTTCCGCTTAAGGAACAGGGCTGCCCAGGATCTGGGTTTTGCAACCTATGTTGACTTGCGATTAGAGAAAAATGGCAAAATGACCCGGGAACAGGTCGAGCGCCTGTTGACAGAATTGACTGAAGCAACTCAGGATTTTTATGAAGACCTAATTGACCAGGGCGCCAAAAAATTGGGGATTGAGGTTGTTGAGCCTTGGGATATTCAGTATATTCTGGAGCAGCAAGGCGGTGTTCCCAAAGAGTATTTTCCGAAAGACCAGTTAAATCAGGCTCTGGAAAAATGGAGTAATCATATGGGTTTCAAGATGAGTGATTACGGCATCGAGCCTGTTTTTATCGACATCCCTTACAATGGTTTAACAATGGGGTTAAATCGCAAAAATATTAAAATACTTGCTAACCCTGATGATGGCTTCACCTATTATGGAACCCATTTCCACGAGCTGGGCCATGCCCTGCACGGGGCGCTAAAGAATGTAGACTCCTACATTCTGTTACGGGAATCTTCGATATTCAATGAAGGTATGGCGGAAGTCTTTGGCTATATAACGCGGGACATAAAGTGGTTAAAGCACTTCCATCAGCTTAGCGATGAGCTTGCCAGTCAGGCGTTGGTGAGCAGTATTGGGCCAAAGTACCATTATATACGTCAGCGCACATCCTATTGCCTGTTTGAATACGAGGCCTATAAAAATCTTGATCAGGACCTGAATGAGCTGATGGCTAAAACCGAGGCTAATATCCTGCACTGTACCAGTGATTTTACGCCACGCTGGGCTTCAAACGGATGGTATGTCAGCTATCCTGTCTATTGGCAGAATTACGTTATAGCCGATTTTGTTGCCAGTCAGATACATCATCATCTTGAAGATAATATTGGATCTTTAACTATGGATAAGTCTGCCTATGATTACGTGGTAAAAAACTATATCGAACAAGGGGCTTTAGTTCCCTGGCTGAAAAAAGTTAAGCTGGGAACCGGAAAAGAGCTCAATGCTGATGCTATCATCGCTGATTTAACCAAGGTTTAGTGTATACAAATACAAAAATCGGGAGCCCAAATGGGGTGCCCGATTTTTTTTGTTATTTTATCAGCTAGCTGAGTAGCACCAAGGAACCGGTTTCAAATCAGTACAGACAGGCAGTCAAACAGAATAATCGACTACTACCCTTTCTTCTCGGATTTTTCCAATAAACTCTGATACCTGTTGATGAGCCGGGTGTTTCATATATCGCTCCAGATCATCTTGGTTATCAAATTCAATATGTAAAACTACATCGAAAGCCTGCGCTGAACTATTGGTATTAATACCGACTTCAACAAACTTTATCTCGCTAATATCCGTTTTTAAGTTCTCCAGTTTAATTTTCATCAGTTTTGCATTTTCTGCTTTAGTGTTGCCTTCAGCCTGGTCCTTTAGTCTCCACATTACGATATGTTTAAGCAAAATAATCACCTCATAAATATTATAGCAAAGATGCACCAGTTTAAAAGTAAAAGTGGCTCAGTTATTAAAATATTGGCTGAACCACTAATGAAGGTAACTCCCCACAACTCACCCTCACATCAACCATTATTACCATATTTTTATTTTATATTCACGAAGATTTAAATTTGTTGCAAATAATCTCCAATAATTTGAACAGCTTTGTCTATGTCTGCCAAATTATTGTAAGCATGCAATCCCAACCTTATTCCTTCTCTTCTATCGCTAAGGAATAACTGATGTTTGTTGCTGTATTCAACGATTTGCCTGTTATCGTTCCTGTCTGCACATACAATATGGCTTAACAGCGGGTCATCAGGCTTAAGTGCAGTGGTCAGACCTATTGCATTAAGTTTTTCAGCTAAGCTCCTGGTTAACGTATTGAGATGGTGATAAATATTTTTAATTCCTAAGTCAAGGATAATATCCAGGGCACCATCCATTGCTGCCAAACCTGCCAAATGGGCGGGCATTGACTGAATCTTCAAAGTGCTCTGAACAAAATCATATTCTGTATCTCCGTACAGATTTTTAGCTGTGTGAGGGACAACATTTCTATTACATAACTCAGGTGGCTCTAATTCAGCTAAAAATTCTGAGCTTAGATACATTAATCCGCTGCCATGAGGAGACATTAGTCCTTTGTAAGCCGCAGAGGCCAAGGCGTCGACACCCAGTTGCTGCGGGTATACCGGCCTAAAGCCGATGGCCTGAATAGCATCTAACACCAAACGAGCCTGATGCTTGCGGGCTATTTCCGCAAACTTTTCAATCTCTAAATAGGCCCCGGGGTAAAAGCTAACTAAAGAAGCCGCAATTATTCTGGTGTTTTTATCGGTATATTTGGCAATTTGATCGGCTTTAGCCAGGCCATTACAGCAGGGTACCAGTCTTACATCCACTCCATACCTTTTTAAATGCATCCATGGATAATAATTATTGGGGTGTTCACAGGCTGGAATAACAATGTTGTCCTTAGCACTCCACTTCATGGCGTTAGCCAGTAAATTAAAGCCATGAGCTGTACAGGATGTCATTACCAGTTCATCAATACTAACCTGTAGCAATTTAGCTAATTTCTCCTTGACTTGATTACTCAAATGTTCGTTTGTCACCCCAGGGGTTAAGTTTTGCCAGCCCAGGATAGCATCTATCACTTTTTGTGAAACGTAGCGGGGCATTAAGCCTCTGGCTGGGGTTTCTAAGTAGCAGTTCTGCAAAGCTGCTGGTGTATTATTCCTTAATTTTTCAAAAGTAAACATTAGCTTCAACCTCTCTTTGATAATAAATCATTTACTGCTTATTTTCGCCAAAGAGTTAAAAACACCTTGTA
>JANQLZ010000062.1 GCA_028280325.1 Bacillota bacterium | reverse complement strand
CAAAAAAATCTATGGTGTTAATGTCGATATTATGCAGCGTAAGGACTATCAGCAGCCATTTGTGTTACTACGAAAAAACACAGATTAGGCTTACAGCCCTGCTTCCATAGGTAATCTAAATTAAGGATCCAATATTAAAGCATCCTAACCGACGTAGAGTCTCATTCTACCTAGGCTTTCAGAATTGATGCTGGATCAAGGCAACTGGCGCAGGTACTCCAACCCCGCTTGATACCCGGCCTCAATAGCCTCATCCAGCCGATTAAAATCTAAGCCCCCAATAGCGGTAACATCGGGCCTGATGACCTCTACCGGTATATCTGTGCTCCATTCGCTTCTTTCCTCTGCCATAATATCCAAAGCTCGTAATCCTATCTGAATAAAGTTTATCGGCTGAAGTGGGGGCAGCGGCGGCCCGACATCGACAGCTATCACCTTTTCGGCCCCAAGCTCAGCTGCCAAATCAACCGGCAGATTCTCCTTTATTCCGCCGTCCGTCAACAGCCAGGGGGGAAAAGATGTCGGAGAAAAGACTACCGGGATAGCCATTGATGATCTCATCGCCTCCCACAGCTTGACATCAGTCAGGACTGGTGCGGTGCGGTCAGGCAGTTTTTCTCTGCTAAATACAACGGTTTCTCCGGTATGTAAATCGACTGCGACAGTGGCAAAGTTGCGAGGCAAATTCTTTATTTTTGTATTACCCAGGTACCTCTTTAACAGCCTTTCCAACTTTTTAGTGCTGACGATACTGTCGGTTGTAATAGCGGGAGTAGAGGTGGCCTTAAAACTGCTTTTTAAGAGATTACTGAGTAGTGAAACCCATCTCACTGGAAACAGATCCCAGTTGACCATACTTGAAATATGCTTTATTTCCTGTGGGGTAAATCCTGCAGCAAAAAAACCACCCACCAGAGAGCCGGCACTGGTGCCAGTAACAATATCAAATTTCAGATCGGCAGCACATAAAGCTTGGAGCACTCCAATATGAGCCGCTCCACGGGCTCCTCCGCCTCCCAAAACGAGGGCTGTTTGCATTGATCTTCACCTGCCTGGTTTATGTATTCATACTATCCTATGATTTATCAAAGCCGGCGGTCACTGCCGCAGATAAGTTGCATTAAAAAGCTGATGAAAGTATAATGTTAAATAGCAGTTTAAGGAGGTAGTTTAACTGTGAAAAAAATACTAAATGTCACGGGTATGAGCTGCATGCACTGCCAGAACGCTGTTGTAAAAGCCTTAAAAGCTGTGAATGGAGTTGACGAAGTATTTGTCGATTTAAATACAGGAAAGGTTACTGTTGAATGTCAGCCCAGTGTAAAATCTAGGCAGTTAGTCGATGCTATTGCAGAGGCTGGATATACTGTTATTTAGAGTCGGCTGATGCCGGCTTTGATTTTTTATGGAGGATTATTAAATGCAAAATCTCTTAAGAGAGCTGCCTAAAGTTGATGAGTTGCTGCAGGATTCTAAAATAAGGAGTTGGATACCAAAGTTAAGCCACAAAATAGTTGTCATATCTTTACGGGAGGCGATTGACCGGGTTCGGACAAAGATATTAAACGGTCAGATTATCTCCGATGTAGAGCATGAGGTTATCTTAAACTTTAATAATATAGTTGAAAAATCACAGATTAAATCGTTAAGGCGGGTCCTCAATGGCACAGGTATTGTTTTGCATACCAATTTGGGCAGAGCCCGTTTAGCTCAGGCTGCGCGGGATCAGGTTGAGGAGGTTGCCTCTGCTTATTCAACCCTTGAGTACAGCTTGGAGCAAAGAAAACGTGGCACCAGGTATAGTCATGTAGTTGAGCTGTTAAAGAAATTAACCGGAGCCGAGGATGCCTTAGTGGTTAATAATAATGCTGCGGCTGTGTTGCTGGCTTTAAACACAATGGCCAAAGGGAAAGAGGCAATCGTCTCCAGGGGTCAGTTAATTGAGATTGGAGGGTCTTTCAGAATTCCTGCCGTTATGGAGCAAAGCGGTTGTTTCCTGCGAGAGATCGGTACTACCAATAAAACCCATCTCGATGATTATGAACAGGCAGTCAGTGAGGATACTGCAGTGTTTCTCAAGGTTCATACCAGCAATTACCGGATACTGGGCTTTACAAAAGAGGTGTCCACACAGGAACTGGTAGAGCTGGGGAAAAAGTATCAGATTCCCTTGTTAGAAGACTTGGGCAGCGGCATGTTTTTTGATACAAGTAAATTAGGTTTAAGCTATGAGCCGACAGTTCCAGAGGTGGTTGCCGCTGGAGCAGATATTGTCACTTTCAGCGGTGATAAGCTGCTGGGAGGGCCGCAGGCGGGCATTATAGTTGGGAATGCCAGATATGTTGAGGCGATGAGAAATAACCATCTCAATCGAGCACTGCGAATTGATAAATTAACCTTAGCGGCCTTGGAAGCAACCCTGAAATTATACCTTGATGAGGAAATAGCTTTGCGGGATATCCCTACTCTGCGCATGCTCTCCTGTACCAAGGAGGAGCTTTGGGCCAGAGCAAAAGCGCTTAAAAGCAGGCTGTTAAATGAAATAGCTGATCTTGTTTTTGTCAGTGTTGTGGAAACTACCGGTCAGGTTGGCGGCGGAGCGCTGCCGTTGGCCGAGATACCCTCAGCCGGCCTGCTGATTTCTCCTCGCCGGCTGAGCATAAACAAATATGAAGAGAGATTACGCCTGGCTCGCACCCCACTGATTGCTCGAATCGAAAATGACGGTTTATTGGTTGATTTGCGAACTATTAATGTTGACGAAGAACAAGAGCTGATTAGCCTATTAACACAGGCCTTAGTGGAGGGTTAACAGTGAAGCATGTGATTGTAGGAACAGCAGGCCATGTCGATCACGGTAAATCAACCTTGATCAGGTCCCTGACCGGGATCGATCCTGATCGCCTGAAAGAGGAAAAGCAGCGGGGTTTAACCATAGATATCGGTTTTGCCTGGTTCGATCTGCCAAGCGGTAGAAGAGCTGGGATCGTCGATGTGCCGGGACATGAGAAGTTTATCAAGAATATGCTGGCCGGAGCCATCGGTTTTGATGTGGTTCTGCTGGTTATTGCTGCTGACGAAGGGATCATGCCGCAGACGCGAGAGCACCTCAATATTTTGAACCTGCTCAATTTACAGAACGGACTGGTGGCCCTGACCAAGATTGATATGGTAGATGATGAGTGGCGTGAATTGGTTATGGAAGAGATTGCTGAGCAGCTGCAGGGTACATTTTTGGAACATGCCCCAATTGTTCCTGTTTCAGCTCCGGAAGGGTTGGGCCTGGACAACTTGATTGCGGAAATAGACACCCTGACTGAAGAGAGCGGTTCTCGCAATACTGAGTGTGAGTTTCGGATGCCAATTGACCGGTCTTTTTCTATTAAAGGCTTTGGCACAGTGGTTACTGGTACCTTGATGGAGGGTAGAATTGAGGTTGGAGCAGCAGCTGAGGTGCAGCCATTGTCCAGAAAAACACGGATCAGAAATATTCAGGTTCATGGAAAAAAAGAAAAGCTGGCTTCTGCCGGACAGCGGGTAGCCCTGAATCTGACAGATGTATCTGTAGAGGAGTGTCAGCGAGGGCAGGTCTTGTCAGCTCCCCGATTATTAAAGCCCACTATGATGCTTGATGTGATGTTAAAGCTCCTGCCAGACACTACTCGTACCTTAAAACACTGGGATAGAATCCGCCTGTACACCGGCACAGCCGAAATACTGGGCAGGATTGTATTGTTTGGTAGAGATGAAATGTGGCCCGGCGAAGAGCTGCCTGTTCAGGTCAGGCTGGAGGAATCATTGGTTGCCTTGAGGGAGGATCGTTTTGTAATCCGCTCCTACTCTCCGTTGGAAACAATTGGCGGGGGACATATTATTGATGCCAATCCAACAAAAAAACGCAGGTTTAGAAAAGGTATTGTCGAGGATCTGCAGCTCAGAGCTTCTGGAAGATCGGCAGATATTATGCTGGAAGGTTTATTGAGGGCTACCGATGTAGTGTTTGAAGCACAGTTGGCTTTAAAAGAGTCCGGGCTGCGTGATGCAGAGCAGGCTCTGGCTGAGCTCCTGCAGGATAACCGGGTGATCTTATTCCGAGTAGACAAAATTGAATTTTTAGTGGCTATTGCTAAACTGGAGGCAGTGAGAAAGAGAATAATTAAATTTTTAGAAGATTATCATCGTCAATGGCCGTTGCGTGCCGGAGCCTCCCGGGCAGAAATACGCTCTCGCTTTTTATCTGGAATAAGTTCCAGAGTGTATCAGCAGCTGATTGTCTTAATCTCAGAAACTGGAGAGATAGATGATACCGGAGAATATGTCAGATTGGCTAATCATGACGTCGAGTTTACCGGAAAGTATGAAAAATGGCGAGGTGAAATTATAACTGTGCTGAACAGCGGGGCTTTCTCTCCTTTGGGGGTGGATGACTTAGCTGGCGAAATAAAGGTCAAGGTGGATATTATCCGGGAGATCTTAGCAGCCATGAGCAATAAAAAAGAGATTATTAAAATTAATGAAAATCTTTATTTCCTGCAGATCAGGTACGATGAAGCCCTGAATATTTTAGTTGCATATTTGCAGGAACATGGTACTATAGATTTAGCTACTTTTAGGAACCTGCTTAATACCAGCAGAAAGTATGCCTTGCCTCTGCTTGAACTGTTTGACCAGCAAAAGATAACCAGGCGTGAAGGCGATGTGAGAGTATTAGTGCAATGAGATAATTGTACAGCACATCAAGGGCTGGTCTGTACCGGCTGCCGCATGGTGATTCAGGTAATGTTTTGGAAGGTTTGCATTGGCTCAGATAGTTATTGCCATTTGACAAGAAAATGATGAGTGACGGAGGTCAATAACGTGCAATTAGTTAGGCTTATTTTATTTATTATTGTCGGAATATATAGTTTGTATCTTCTTTATGATGCAATTAAGCATCATAATCGTGGCGATTTAGTAATGGCCATTGTACTGTTGACCTTGCTGGTTTTAACCCGTTTTGTCAGTATCGTCTACATATCAGGACCGTCCATGCAACCCAACTTTTTTACCGGTGATTGTGTTTTGGTGCTGAGGACACCCAATGTGGAGCGTTATGATATAACCGTTGTCAGATGGCAGGACAAGTGGCTGGTTAAGCGGGTCATTGGGTTGCCCGAAGACAGTATATCTTTAGCTGATGGCTATACATCAGTTAATGGCCAGCAGCTGACCGAGCCTTTTGAATACTATACCGGGAACAGGAATATTGCTGAGATTTCCATCCCCGATGATCATATTTTTATCATGGGTGATAATCGGGCCAATTCTCATGATTCAAGGGCATTTGGCCCTGTTTCCACAACAGATATTTATGGCAGAATGATTGCAAAACTATCGTTTCTTTCAAGAATTCCAATTCTTTCGAAGTTGATTGAGATGATGGCAACAATTCAAACAGGATAACTGAAATTACAAAACGATGTAATTGGCATTGTAATCCAGGGATAAGAGCAATATAATATTATTAGTAACTCGATTTTGGATCTATGTCTATAACAGGAGTTGGCACAAGTCTAAGAATCAGATTCTTATATGGTGTTATTTTGGGACACAGATAACTAAGTGTGAAAGTTGAATCAGGATATAAAGGAGTGGTATTGTGGAAAAGAAAGTGGTATTATACTCAATGGATGGATGACCGGCCTGCACAACTATAAAACAATTTTTTGCAGATAATCAGGTTGATTATGAATTGAAAGATGTTCGAAAAGACAATCAAGCTCGTACTGAGTTGGTCAAGGTTTACAAGCGACGTAGTGTACCTGTAACTATAATAGGCGAAGAAGTTATTGAAGGATTTATTGAGCCTGTATTGAAAAAAGCCTTAGGATTGTAGAGGAATGGCAGATGCTCAGGTATCTGCCTTATACTTTTTAAAGTCATTAACTTGCTTATTCAGTGCATTTTCATTATCATAAACCTAAAAGAAGTAAAAGAGGGTTACTGATGCCTAAGATCATTAAGAATATTGAGAGTACAATATTGAGTGTTGCTCAAGATTTATTTATTGAGCAGGGATATGAAAAAACCGATATCAGACAAATTGCCAGTAAGGCCAATATCGCGGTTGGCACTTTATACAATTATTACAAAAATAAGCAGGAGCTTTTTTTTGCTGTTTTTAAACATAATATAGCCAATACTATTGTCAGTTTAAAGCAGGTTGTCAAAAAGTATGATGATCCTGAGCAATGCGTATACCATTTTTTATGGGTCTTGCAGAAAGATGTTAGAGGACAGCAGTATCAGTGGTGGAAGCACTTGCATGATGAATACGCTAAAAGAAAGGGAAAGGACAGTACTTTAAAAGATATCGGACAGAGCTTAAAAGAGACATTTATGAAAATAAAGACCTTAATGGATGAACTATTTGACAGTTATAGCCGTAGTTTAACCGGTGAGAAGCTGGTGGAAAGTGTGGCAAAAAGGCTGCCGACCACAGTTTTTACGATGCTTTTTTCATTGATGAATCGTATTCCGGGGGAGACAGAAGAGAATTTAAAATACGTTTGTTATTATATTAAATGCATGTGTAGGGCAGGTAACTATGAACAGTAATATAACAATTGGTATTGATATAGATGGCACCCTGACAGTTCCTGATTTCTGGGTCAAGCCTTTAAATCAATATTTTAAAAAAGATTACATTTATGGACAAAGCGATTACTATGATTGGCGTCAGATATACAATTTAAACAATGAAGAATTTATGAAATACTATCAAATTCATGGGCCAGATTTACATTTAAATGCAGATATCAGGCCCTATGCTGCAAAAATCGTTCAGAGTTGGCATAACTACTATCAGATATGCTACCTCACTGCCAGGCAGAAATTTTTGACTAACGCCACAGAAAAGTGGCTTAAAGAACATCAACTGCCTGGTGATTTTTTTGTGTTGGGTTCCCATTACAAATTATCTAAGGCTCAAGAGCTGAACTGCTCAATTTTTATTGAAGACAATTACCAGGTTGCCTGTCAATTAGCAGAGGGCGGCATTCATGTGGTGTTGCTGGATTGCGTTTATAACAGGAAGCTATTGCCAGAAAAGTTGGTGACCCGGGTTCGAGATTGGCAGGAAGTCAGCTTTGCAGTAACGAATATTATTGATAGCCTGTAAATTTAATGGGGGAGGGTAATATTCAGTGGATGTAAAAAGTTATATTGATAGCAATAAGGAACTGTTTATAAAAGTTAATGATCAAATTTGGGAGTATGCTGAAACGAGATTTGAGGAATATAAATCTGCAGAGCTGTTAGAACAGGTTTTAGCTGAGCATGGCTTTACAGTAAAGAAAAACCTGGCCGGTATGGAGACCGCTTTTGTTGCCGAATATGGATCAGGTCAGCCTGTTATTGGTATTTTAGGCGAGTATGATGCTTTATCGGGTTTGAGTCAACAAGGGGGCTCAATTGTACGTCAACCCATTGTCGATGGAGCTCCTGGACACGGATGTGGTCACAATACCTTGGGTGCAGCATCGTTGGCAGCTGCTATGGCCGTAAAAGAATACATAGAACAGAGTAAAACAGCAGGAACGATTCGGTATTATGGCTGCCCGGGTGAAGAAGGAGGCTCAGGCAAAGCCTATATGGCTCGGGAAGGCTTGTTTGATGATCTGGACGCGGCCCTTACCTGGCATCCTGGTGGGTATAATGCCATAATGGCTTTAAGCAGCTTAGCTAATTTTCAAGTTTATTATCGTTTTCACGGCAGGGCAGCACATGCTGCTGGCGCTCCTCATTTGGGCAGGAGTGCGCTCGATGCGGTAGAGTTGATGAGTGTCGGTGTCAACTATTTGCGAGAGCATGTTATCCCTGAGGCTCGTATGCACTATGCTATAACTAATACAGGAGGAACGGCTCCTAATGTTGTGCAAGCTGAGGCTGAGGTTTTGTACCTGATGCGAGCCCCTGAACTGAGCTATGTTCAGGAAATGTATCAGAGAATTAATGACATAGCCCGGGGTGCTGCGCTGATGACTGGCACCCAGGTAGAGATAATCTTTGACAAGGCCTGCTCAAACTATATTCCTAATCATACTTTAGGTAAGGTTTTGCTGAAATATCTAACGGAAGTAGTAGCTGAAAACAGCTATACCCCTCAGGAGATTTCATTCGCTGATAAAATTGGTCAGACATTTCCAAAGTCAGGCAGTGCTCTAAAAAAGTTTTTACCGCTGTTAGACGAGGAGGGCCAGGCTTTGATCCGAGAGATTGAAAAGTCCCGTCTTAGCAACAAGACTCTGCCCTATTTGAAAATGGCAAGCCCGATGGCTGGCTCTACAGATGTTGGTGATGTCAGCTGGGTAACCCCTACTGCGCAGTTTGCAGCGGCCTGCTGTGCCCTGGGAACCCCCGGTCATAGTTGGCAATTCGTTTCTCAAAATAATACTTCCATAGCCCATAAGGGACTGCTGATAGCTGGTAAAACTCTAGCCCTCAGTGCTATAGAACTGTTTGAGAACCCCCAGATATTGAAGGAAGCTAAAACTGAACTGTTAAAGCAGTTAAATGGTCAGAAGTATACCTGCCCTATTCCTAAAGAAGTTAATCCGGCAGTTCATAGATAACGCTCAGCCTGGGTAACAATATCTTGAGTAAAACTAAACAGTATAATCAGGGCTTGCTCATATCTGAGATAAAGCCCTTTATTTTTTTAGGTTTGTTGTGGATAGATTAACTAACCATTAAATATTTAGTTTATTGGTTTGAAACGCTTTTACTCCATGATAAAAAATGCTACCATAATTATAAACATGATATTTATTGTTAGTGAGGTATTAAACATGAAGGTGTGCTCGGCATGCAGGGTTATTTTAATAGAATCAGAAAAAAAATGTCCCTCATGCGGAATGCTTTTAATTCAGGATGCCGATGAAAGCGTGGCTGCAGTTGGTGTCCTGCAAGATATTCCAGCTGCCAGTATTTTTCCAGAGAAAAACGAGGTTTTTGTACCGGTTCCGGTTTCTAAGCAGGTGATTATCTCTCCTGCTTTTAATACCTCAGAGGTGGGTGCTAGGCAGTATGTATGGCTCATACTGATCTGTTTGGTGCCATTGCTCAACTTGATTGTTGTTCCTTATCTGGCCTTTAATCATAAAACAGATAAACGGATTAAGAAAGCGGCCAGATACGCCTTAATTGCAATAGCCATTGCTTCAATAATACTGATAATGATATTGGCAAAGTTCAATTTTAAAACCCTGTTTATCAGTCTCAGAGATTACATTATGGTTGTAATCAGAGGTATCAGTGGCAGGTAATAGTGGGCTGCAAAATAAAAATAAAGGTGGTTATACAATGGATTTCTTGCGCAATGTAACTCGTGATATCGGAAAAAAATCTGGCCAGCTAGTTGAGATAACCAGATTGACAGCCAAGATAGCTGCTGAAGAGAATAAAGTTAAGAAAATATACGCTGAAATGGGTCACAAAATGTACGAGGATTTCAGAAATGGGGAATCATTTGATGACAAGTACATGGTTATGTTCTCAGATATCAGTATTCTAATGAGCAATATTGAAGAGTTGCGGCAGGAAGTACTGGAAGTAAAAGGGGTCAGTATTTGCCGTGGCTGTGGTGCAGAGGTTCCGAGTGATTCCAAGTTTTGTACCAAATGTGGATCAAAGATTGGAGAAAACCCTGACGTTAACATTAATGGTCAAAAAGTATGCCATCAATGCGGGGCCGTGATAACTGACGAGGATCAGTTTTGTCCGGAATGTGGAACTACCTTGGATTAAAAGCAGGATAGCATTAAAAAACATTGTTAAAATTACAGCATCTTCTGTACAATATATAGGAGATGCTCTTTAAATCTATATTGGGGGAAAACATAATTGTATAAACCAGATAATCCACTTGTAGTTCAAGGCGACAGAACCTTATTGCTGGAAGCAACTCACAACAAATTTGCTCCAGCCCGTGATTTTCTGAGCAGTTTTGCAGAATTAGAAAAAAGCCCCGAATACATTCACTCTTATAAATTAACTCCAATTTCAATCTGGAACGCTGTTGCCGGCGGTATGTCTGCCGATGAAATAATAAGTGGCTTGCAGCAATACTCAAAATTTGACATACCCCAGAATATTGCTCATGAAGTAATTGATTATGCCGACAGATATGGGAAAATTAAACTAATTAGCAGAGACGAGGGTCTGTTTTTAAAGATAGATGACAGAGCAGTTATGGCGGAGATAACCAGCCAGGAACGCTTAGCAAAATATCTGCAGCAAGTAGTATCTCCTTCTGAAATAAGCATAAATCCCCAGATGCGAGGTCAGCTGAAACAGGCCCTGGTCAAAATAAATTATCCGGTTGAGGACCTGGCCGGCTATGCCGAAGGGCAGCCCTTGTTTATTAACCTGCGCAGCACAACATTAAGCGGTAGCCCCTTCGCTTTGCGGGAATATCAACGACAGAGCATTGCCGCCTACTACCTACAGGGATCAGCACGGGGGGGCAACGGGGTCATCGTTTTGCCGTGTGGCGCTGGTAAAACTGTGGTTGGCATGGGGGTAATGGCTGAAATTCAGGCCTATACATTGATTATCAGCACTGGCATAGTAGCTGTCAGGCAGTGGATTAGAGAGCTGTTGGATAAGACAGACCTGACTCAGGACCTGATTGGCGAGTATACCGGGGAGCGCAAAGAAATAAAGCCGGTGACGATAACTACCTATCAAATGCTGACCTGGCGCAAGCAGAGGAGCAGCAAATTTGTTCATATGGAACTGTTCAATAAACATGAGTGGGGCTTAATAATATACGATGAAGTCCATTTGCTGCCGGCACCTGTGTTTCGGGCAACGACAGAACTGCAGTCCCGACGCAGACTGGGCTTAACCGCTACCTTGGTGCGCGAGGATGGCTGCGAGGATGATGTGTTTAGTCTGATTGGACCCAAGCGTTATGATGCACCCTGGAGTGACCTGGAGCGACAGGGATATATTGCTGCAGCCAGGTGTTATGAGATCAGGGTGGCTATGAATGACGAGTTGAGACTGAAATACGCTGTTGCCGACAAGAGAAGGAAATTTCGCTTAGCAGCTGAAAACGATGCCAAGATCCCCATTGTTCAGCAATTGCTGCAAAAGCATAAACCTGATCGGATTTTAGTAATCGGTCAGTATTTGAAGCAGCTGAAAAAAATAGCAGCAGAGATAGAGGCTCCGATCATAACCGGCAAAACCCCAACCCATACTCGGGAGGATTTTTATCAGAGATTTAGAGAGGGAGAAATAACAGTTTTAGTGGTTTCTAAAGTAGCAAATTTTGCAATAGATTTGCCAGAAGCTTCAGTTGCTATTCAGGTGTCAGGTACATATGGCTCCCGACAGGAGGAGGCTCAGCGTTTAGGCAGGTTATTGCGGCCGACCACAGATCAGAAGCAGGCCAAGTTTTATACTCTGGTCAGCAGAGACAGTACCGAGCAGGAATTTGCTATGAATCGACAGCTGTTTTTGACCGAGCAGGGTTATCGGTATTATATTTTAGCTGCCGGTGATCTAGGTATATTAGAAGAATATAATTAAAGGAGGCTTAAAGTTGCGATTAAGAGAAGCATTACAGGCTGCTGGTGTAACGCGATGGCAAAAGGCTGCCAGGTACTACAACTTAAGCCACTTAGAATTTGCCAGCAGCCGTTTATATCAAGAGCTAATCAACCTGTTCCGAGATCCGGATCAATTTCAGCTTATTTTTGATGCTTTGCCCCAAGCGGAGCACCAGCTTTTACGCGCCATAGCTGTAACCCAATCACTTAACTATTTATACGATCATAGACATTGGCGAAGCTATGTAAACTACACTTTGTCCAGAAAGCCCGAGGCTCTGGTCGAGTTGCAGAATAGAGGCTTAATCTACCTCAATCAGCTGCATCAATACTATATTCCATCAGAGATATTAGCGATAATCATCAAAATAATGAAGGAAAGAACGCGGGAGACCTTAAACACCTCGGAAGTACAGTCTTATATGTACTCTGGGGGAGAGATTGTCATTGGAGATATTATCAGATTCCTGGATGCCCTGAGGAAAAGAAAAGTTCGCATCACCCTTGCCAATAAATTCTATAAAACAGACTATGAAAAGTTCTGTCAGCAGTACGGCCTGGAGCAGGATAGATTCCAGCTCAATTGTGGTACCAGATTAGACTTTGTTTATAAATATACAGTTGGGTCTGAATTGGCTTTTGCCAGCAAAGGTATTTTAAAGATAACCAATAAAGGAGCAGGCTTTAGTCAAACCTCGCCCCAGGAAATCTGGAACAGCATTCTGCAGTACTGGATCTTAAAATACCCGTTAGATGCTGCCTCTCGGGTTGCCGCTACGGTACTATTGGCGGTAGTTATCCAACTGCTGTGGCCCAACAGCACACTAAGTGCAGTTGACCTCAGGAGATTATACCAGGCTAATGGGGGTTTAATACCTGTCCACACTGAGACAGGTGACTGGTTAGAAAAAACTGTAAATGAACTGATGTATTTGGGTGTTTTAAGCTGTGGACTGCATTGTCAGGAAGTGTGTTTAGGAGAAAAAGCATTATACTTAATCAGCGGTGAACATAATCAGTTTTGGATGCAGGAGAGTTCTTTTGTTACTCAGCCTAACCTGGAGATTTTACTTTCTTCTCATGCTAATCCTGCAATTCACTGGCGATTAGCCAGCCTTTGTGAAGATGAAGGCGGGAATGAGATGTACCGGTATAGAATTACCAGGCATTCGATCTATTCCGCCCTGCTGCGGGGTTGGAAAGTCGATGAAATTATAGATTTCATAAAAGAAAACAGCAGGTTGGGGGTGCCAGAAAATGTTTTCCAAGTGTTATCAGATTGGGGGAGCAAATTTGGCCAGTTATACTTTATGGAGACCTGTTTACTGTGTTGTAAAAATTCAGATGTCGTTCAGGAGATCTTGCGAATTCCTGATTTTGCCCAGTATGTAGAGGGCTTAATAAACAAATCGACCTTAGTCGTTAGAAGAGATAACTACCTGCCTTTGTTGAATGAATTGGAGAAAAAGGGGTATATGCCTTACCGGCAGCTGTTCAACAGTAGCAATGCCCCTTTTACAAGCATGTTAAAGGAGGAACAATGATGTATTTTGAACAGCCTGGAAAAGAAAACACGGCCGCAGTCTGTCAATTGGTATTGGAAACAGCAAAAAAAAGAGGTATTCGAAATATTGTTGTATCGTCGAACACTGGCTATACGATGGGCTATCTCATTGATAATAAGGGACTTAATCTGGTTTGTGTCACTCATCAGATTGGCTTCAGAAAGCCTGGACAGGATGAAATGGGCTCTGAGAAGCGGTCGGAGCTGATCGAACAGGGGGTTAAGATTCTAACTGCAACCCATTTGATGGGCGGGATTGAACGGGCAGCATTAAACAGGTTCGGGGGTAGTGGTATTCAAAGCATAACTGCCTATACCTTGCGAATGTTTGGTCAGGGAACAAAGGTCTGTGCCGAGATTGCCTCCATGGCCCTGGATGCGGGCCTGATTCCCGTTGATGAAGACATTATAGCTGTAGGCGGGTCCGGCAGAGGGGCTGATACAGCCTGGATTATCAGGCCAGCCCATTCCCAGGAGTTCTATAACACGGAGATGAAAGAACTGCTCTGTAAACCCCGCCATATCCGCAGAAAAAAATAAGTAGATGAAGAATATTAAAGAACTGGCCTTTGCCAAGTATCAGGGACTGGGCAATGACTTTATCATATTACAGCAAGCTCAGATTCAGGATATTGATCCTGCTGATCTGGCTCAAAGGGTATGTGACCGTCATTTCGGCATAGGTGCAGATGGCCTGGTAGTACTGGCCAAGGCCAGTGACCTGAGGATGATCTTTTACAACTCTGATGGCTCTGAGGCCCCGATGTGCGGTAATGCCAGTAGATGTGTGGCTCATTATGCAATTGAACACCAAATGGTGTCAAAAAACAGCTTTGTCCTGCAAACTGCGGGAGGGAATTTACCGATTACTTATCATGCAAATGGCTTGGTTACGGTCAATTTGGGCCAGCCTAAATTGCAGCCGGCAGAGATACCGGCCTGCTGGGCTGGAGGTAACATGATTGATGTGAACCTGGAAATTAATGGCCAGCCGCTACTATTGTCTGCTGTCAATACTACCACACCTCATGCCGTGGTCTTTGTCAATGACTTAGACCTGATTGATATTGCTGACTGGGGGCAACAGATTGAAAACCACGAACTGTTCCCCAGCAAAATTAATGCCAATTTCGTACAGATCATAGATCAGCACACGGTCAGGCAGATTACCTGGGAGCGAGGTGCTGGACAAACCTTAGCCTGTGGAACCGGGGCATGTGCAACAACGGTTGCCGGAGTATTAAGCGGCCGCTTAGCCCCAGAAGTTGAGGTTCATATGACAGGGGGAAGCTTACACATCTCCTATGACAAAACTGAGATATTGATGACCGGTGGGGTGGATAGGATTGCCGCTGGTATTTACTATTATGTGGGTTAGGGGCTTCGTTCAAACTGTGCTCCCATAATTAAGCCTAGCTCTACGTCACACGCAAAAAAATTTTCAAACATATACTAACTTGTATTATGTTTGAAAAATTTTTTTTCTATTCCTTAATCTAGGCTCAATTCTGGAAGCCTAGGCTAATGAAACTCTACGTCAGCCTGGAACAATTTTAAAAGTCGAAACAAACGGGGTGATTTCTTTTTGCTTCAGATAGGCTGCTGAAAAAACCTTACGAAGTAAGCCAATCCGCTTGCCAAAAAGCAAGCCCAAACCAATTGCGCAGCAATTCCACTCCGTTTACGAAGTAAACCCATTTTGTATTATCCATGCAGAAAATTTCTTCTATTCCTTGAGCTGGGCATAATTCTGAAACCCTCGGCTTAATGAGACTAGGTGCTGGTTAGTTACAAAAGTCAATTTTGTGAGCCTAGGCTTAATGAAACTCTACGTCAGCTAATAGCATTGCTTCGCGGGAGCAATTGTTTAGCAGTGGGAGGGCAATAGTTTGGCGATTGTTTAGCGTTGTATTTGGGGGCAAAATAGCCATGGAAACGGTTATTTGTAGGCCGTTCTGAAACATTGGGGACGGTTCTTTTTGTTGCAGATACAGTGTTTTTTTATTATTTTAGTCAGCCAACAACTTAATTAAAACAATCGTTCAGCAATCGTTTAGGTAATTGTTAAACTATAGTTCAGCTATTGTAAAAAGCAATTGAACTCCTTTTACGAACATAATACTGAAAGCCTCGGCTTAATGAAGACTAGGCGCCGGTTAGTTGCAAATGTCAATTCTGTGAGCCACGTTTTGCCTGATATTTCGTCGATTATTTACGATGGGTCGGCAATAGGTTGGCGGTTGGTTGGCAATAGTTGGGCAGTAGTTATTGGTATCAGGCTCGCTGGGTCCTCTTGAGACTACTCTTCTGGAAACCTGGGCTTAATGAGACTCTACGTCGATGATTTACTATAGGTTGGTAGTTGGATGACAATGGGCTGGCGATTGGTGGGCTGTTGTAATATTCTGAATCTGAAATATTGTGGACAGTTTTTGTTGCAAGTATGATTTTTTTGTTAGATTAAGAAGCAAAACACTTTTAGTTGAAATAGGAATTGACATTTACCTTGAGAACTAAAACTAAAGACGAGATGAGCACCCTGGGACTTTTTGTTTGGAAGAATCTATGTATAAGCTATAAAGTTATCAAAATCTTTATTAACAGTAGTGTATTAATCTAATATAATTAACGGGGTGGTAACCTTGAAGAGGTTTTTAAAAAGAGAATATTGGCCTGTTTTACTTGCAATACTCGCTATAATTGTCTTTGCTTTTGGGGCTATAAGTGAGAGGCAAGATATAAATAATTGGAAAGCTATTAGTATATTTTTTAACAGCACCGATCAAATTGAATCAATCGTTGTATATAATCATATTAATGACGAAGAATTTAAATACGATGATCAGCTCAGAATTCAAGAGTTAATAAGGCCTTATAGGTATAAAAATAGGATAGCCAACTTTAAAGAAGTAAAGAAACAGGATATGAAATTACTGTATAGCATTACAGTTTATTTATCTGATGAATGGGCAGAAGAAATGAGAGTATACTATTCCGAAAAAGATATTTATCTGAGGGATAGTAAAATATCTTTTAAACATAACGATAAAAACTGCATACTGGTCTTTAGAAAACATGTTTGCTATATTGACGTGATTACAGAGTAGTTTAGAAAATATTTTATTTTAAAACCATAGAGTGGACTTCAGCTCAGCGTTGTACGCATAAAATCTGTCCAAAGATATACCAGCTGTATTATTTTTGAAGCAGATTTTTTCTATACCTTGATCAAGTGTGAATATCTTGGCGATAGCAGCTGTACATAAGGAATAAGGAAAAAACAATAGCCCAACAACTGCCAAACTATTGCCCTACAATTGCCCAACTATTGTAAAAACCGACTGCCCCACTTTTACGAAGTAGCCCCACCAGGCAATAGTTTTTCATTATAGTGAGCCATTATTATAATATCGGCATATGCTCCATCTTTGATAAGGGCATACTTTTGGAGACCTTCCGACACGAACCCATTCCTTTGGTAAAAGGCGATGGCTCTATTATTATCAGCGAGGACCTCCAGCTCGACCCGAACCAGATTAAAATAATTATCGGCAATATTAAGCATTTCAGTCAGCAGCCTGGACCCAATGCCCTGACCATGGTAATTCTCGTCGACGATCATTCCCAAGTATCCGATATGTCTGCGGCGTCCTCGTCCCAGAGCCATACTGATTGAGCCGACGACCTGATCATCGTGTTCAGCTACTAAAATGCGGGTATTGCTATCAGCGTTTTTTAAGTAGTTGGCCATTTTAGCCAGTCGCTCATCAGGTGTTGAGGTTATTCCTGACATAACCTTAGGCTGCAACCGCATCCGATGCATAGCCTGGGCATCATTAAAGTCAGCAGGCCTGATTACCAGTTTAATATCCATAGACTCACCTACTTTTGTTTGCCATTATAACATAACATTCTGGCTGATTAGTAGTAAAAACTGATTATGCAGTTGACTACTGACAATATTGCGCTTGTATCATGACTGGTGAATTATCTTAAGCTCATTTTGCAATAAATATATGATTTAAAGTAAAGTTAGCCGGCAAAATAGAGTTTATCAAGTAAATCCTTCAGGGCTGAGGGCTCGGTTATTGGGGCATAACACTGCTTTTCAGTACAGACATAGGCCGTTGGAGTCGCTCCTACTGTGTAATCCTCTAAAAAAGGCAGCTCTCTGGCTAATTCCATATCCCCTTTGTATCTTATTACAGTGATAAACGGGTAGTAATTGTTATCTACAACCTGCTCCAGTGGCACAGCATCCGCAGCAGAAACACTGGCAATAACAGCAGTAGGTTTGCTGTTGATTTGCAGCATCGCATCCAGCCAGGCCGCATGTGATTTAGGGCTCAATTCTATCTCTTTAGCAAATGTTTTCAGAGCTTTTTCTGCAACATCCTGATAATAAGGCTCTTTTTTTAACCGGCTCAAGGTCAAGAGGTTGTGAATAGCAATTGCATTTCCAGAAGGAAGCGCTCCATCGTAACTTTCTTTAGGACGTAAAACCAGCTTTTCACTGTCATTGCCGTAAAAGTAAAAGCCACCTTCCTGGTCATCGCCAAACAGCATGAACATATTCTCCACCAGATGGCGAGCATCCTCGAGCAGATAAGCTTTACCGGTGGCCTGAAACAGTTCTAACAGGCCATAGGTTAAAAAGGAATAGTCGTCGAGTATGCCCAGCGAGCCGATTTGCCCATCACAATAAGAACCGTACAATCTGCCTGTTTCACTGGTCAGATGCTTCTTGATAAACTGATAGCACTTTTCTGCTTTGGCATAGTAATCTGGTCGATTTAGTCCTCGGCCGGCTCGGGCCAGGGCTGCGATCAGCAAACCATTCCAGCCAGTCAGAGTCTTTTCGTCCCGATGGGGGCGAACTCGCTTGGCTCTGGCTCTGCGCACCCTAATCTTCAGTTCGCTGATCAACTCGGCTATTTCGGTATCCGGCTCAGGCAGGGTTTTTTGTGATAATAAATTTGGAATACTCTTGCCTTCAAAATTACCCTTTTCAGTAATACCAAAGTGCTTAATAAACAAGCGCGCTTCGTTTTCTGGCAGAATGTTTGAAATTTCGTCAGGTGAAAAAACGTAGAACAGGCCTTCTATTCCTTCGCTATCGGCATCCTCTGCTGTGTAAAATGCTCCTTCCGGAGACTCCATATCCCGCATTAAGTAGTCAAGTGTTTCAACTGCGACGCTTTTGTAGACAGCCTTATCTGTAATCATGCCCATCTTAACAAAAACAGGAATTAACAGGGCATTGTCGTAAAGCATTTTTTCAAAATGGGGAACCAGCCACAGTCTGTCGGTAGAATAGCGAGAAAAGCCTCCTCCAATATGATCGTAGATTCCTCCGCGGTACATGCTGTCCAGGGTTTTATCCACCAGAGAGAGAGCCTTTCTATTGCTTGTTAAGGCATAGTTCATTAAAAACTGCAGGACATGGGGCATTGGGAACTTGGGTGATCTGCTAAAACCCCCGTGGCGGGGGTCAAAGCTTTTACCAAAAAGAGAGACTGCTTCGGTAATGGCCTGGTGTGGCAGATCGCCGATTTTTCTTTTGGGAGTCATGTTCTTAATGCTGATCACAAAGTCCTCACTGCGCACCACTAAAGTCTGGCGATCTCTTTTCCACAGTTCACTGACCTTTGCCAGTAATTCAATAAAGCCTGGATAATTATATTTTGAATACAACGGAAAATAAGTTCCGGCATAAAAAGGCTTTTGCTCAGGTGTCATGAACACGGTCAATGGCCAGCCTCCACTGCCGGTTAAGGCCTGGCAAAAGGTCATATAAATGTGATCTATATCCGGGCGTTCCTCCCGGTCGACCTTAATTGCAACAAAATTCTCATTGAGAATCTTGGCTACTTCTTCATTCTCAAAAGACTCGTGAGCCATTACATGACACCAGTGACAGGTGCTGTATCCGGAGCTAAGCAAAATAGGCTTGTCTTCATTTTTAGCCTTAGTAAAAGCCCGCTTGTCCCAGGGATACCAGTTAACAGGATTATGGGCGTGTTGCAAAAGGTATGGGGATTTTTCATGAATTAGTCTATTGGCATGTTTATTAGTTGACATGTTGGCATAACTTCCTTTCATATTTCTAGTTTGCTGATTTTTATAGTTAAGTATTAATTTTATTTATCATCAAACTATTATTTCAAAGAAAGCAGCTCTATATCCAAGTTCAAGTACATTTTTAGTCATATCAATAATATGTCATGAGGCCGCCTTTTCTAATTGGGGTCAGGCTTTAAAATTTTAATAACTAGTGTTAAAATTAAGTTGTGGAGGTGATTAATTGGTTAGAAAGCCTCGTATTTATTATCAAGGTGCCCTATACCATGTAATTTGTAGAGGGAATAATAGAGAGAAAGTGTTTGAAAATGATGACGACAAGCAGAGTTATCTACATATAGTGAGTCGTTACAAAAAAAAGTTTAACTTTTATTTATATTGCTATTGTGTAATGGACAACCACGTTCATTTGGTTATAGAAGTGCAGGATACACCCCTTTCTAAAATAATGCAAGGAATTCAACAAGTATATACATTCCATTTTAACAAGAAATACGATCGGGTAGGACATGCCTTTCAACAGAGGTTTAAAGCTATTCTGGTGGATAAACAGGAATACTTACTGCAATTGATTAGATATGTTCACAACAATCCTGTTAAAGGCAACTTGGCAGATGGGTTAAATTATTTGTGGTCAAGTCACAGATACTATATTAAGAAAGATTATCAAGGATTAGTTGATAAAGAGTTTCCCCTCAGTTTGTTCTCGGGTAATTACTCCTCTCAAATTAATAATTATCTTGTCTTTATGGGTAAAGATAGCAGTACATATGAGCAAAAACAGGAATCTGAATTATGGCCAGCTAATTATAAAGATCTTGTTACAAAACAAAGTGATGTAAATAGTATCTCTCTATCTGTTGAGGATGCTATTATTAAAGTTGAAAAAGTTACAGGTATTGGGTTAAGTGATATCAAAAAAAGAAGTAAAAGACGAACTATTGTTAAAGCCAGAAGATTATTAGTATATCTGCTAGACAGATATTCACATTTAAATCGCAAAGCGATTGCTGATTTGGTTAATATTTCACAATCTTCAGTATCAATTATTATTGAAGATGAGCAAATTAGAAGAGAGTGTAAAAAGTTATTAAAAAACTAAAGCCTGACCCCAAATGTAATATCGTACTGTAGCCCGTCTAAGCTACTTAAAGCGGGTTTATAGAATTTTTTTGCCTGATTATTTTATAATTCAGAGCCAACCTAAACTCCAAATATTCTTTTTTTGAGCCAATATTATTCTGGTATATTTTAATTTTTGATGAGTAAAAATAATAATGGTAGAAAAATTTCCCTTTTTTGTGGTAAAATAATAATGTTTTTATAAGCGAGTGGAATCTAATATGGAGAGTGATAATGTAATGGAAATTAAAAAGATTGGGGAATATGCGCCACAATTAATTGAAGGACTGGGTAGTGGTGGAGCATTTATGACGGTAATGAATGGTGATGAAAAAAATACAATGACTATCGGCTGGGGAACAGTTGGAATTATCTGGGGAAAGCCAATTTTAATGGTCGCCGTTCGCTACTCTCGTCACACCTATCAGCTGGTTGAAAAGTCTGGCGAGTTTACGGTCAGTATACCTGCAGCTGGTAAATTAAAAGGAGCTTTGGGCTTTTGTGGTTCGAAGTCTGGTAGAGATTATGACAAATTTGCCGAATGTAAATTGGCAACGGCAGCCGGACGAGAGATTGACACCCCAGTTATTGATGGATGTGAGCTTGTTTTTGAATGCGAGGTAGTGTATCAACAAGCTATGGAACCAGCCTGTTTGGACGAAGGCATCAAGAAAAAATACTACACTGGCGGGGATTACCACGTACTATATTATGGTGAGATTTTAGCCAGCTATCAAGTGGCTGACTAGCTTAAGCCTCGGATTAAAAAAGTCTTTTGCAAGGCTTTTTCTTTTTTAAACCAAAGACAGCAGTGGTTAAGATAAAACATTAGTCTATCGTAATAATTTATTATCTAAAATATCAAACCTCGAAGGTTTTTCAAATAAAGAGCAGCTAAATTACCTTGTTGTACAATAAAAAAAGGTGTAAATCTGTCGCTAGGAAGGAGTTGGAGTATCTTTCACGAATATTACTTTGCAAAGTAGGTGAATGATTTTGACTGAGAGTAGTAAACTTGTCCAGTCTGTACAATTGTTAGCAAAAGCTGATTATTATTCACGACCAAAAGTACTTGAAAAGATTGCCAAAAAATGCGGGCTAACTTGTTTGCCGTTGTATCAAAAGGCCCTGGAAGATGAGAACACGAAAATGAAAATAACCGGTATGGAGATTCTCCTGGCTCTTTTGGGAGATGATTCTGCTGGGCTAATCGCGCCGCTTTGTAATGATAAAAGCTGGCTGGTGAGGCGTAAAGCAAACCAGGCTTTAAACAAACTCAGAGGAAAAACCCGTTGAAAGGACAAGAAATGAGAATTTGGGATCTAAACACACCGGCCCTGATTGTTAATAAGGCAGTTTTGCAAAAGAATGCGGCATTTATGCAGGGCTTGGCTGATGATAATGGTGTTGCTTTACGGCCGCATATTAAAACCCATCGCACACCGGCTTTAGCTCAGCTCCAAACCAGGGCTGGGGCCCAGGGTATAACTGTGGCAAAAATCGGTGAAGCAGAAGTTATGGCTGATAATGGGATGAAAGATATTTTTATATCAAATGTCATTGTGGGTAAGAATAACTTTCAAAGGTTAAAAAATCTCTCTAGCCGCTTAGAGTTATCTATCGGGGTAGACAGCATTATTCAGACCAGAGCCCTGGCCGACTTTTTTGCCGGTAATAAAAAACCGCTTGATATCCTGATTGAAGTTGAGGTCGGTGAAAGGAGAACTGGTGTTTTACCCAATGAAGAGGTAGTAGCACTGGCTCGGGAGATATCAAAACATTCTTCTCTCAAGTTAAAAGGTCTGTACACGCATGAAGGCCACAGCTATGGTGCAAAAAGTATATCTGAATGTCAGAGTATCATGCGTCAGGCTCAATTAGATATCCTTTTAGCCTCAAAGCTGCTGCAGGGCAGTGGTATCGATGTTGACACAATTAGTATTGGCTCTACACCCTCTTTGATGCATGGCCAGCTTTTAGCTGGAATAACTGAGATAAGACCAGGCACCTATCTGTTGATGGACGCTGCTCAGGGAGCTTCACTAAAGGATTACAGTAGATGTGCAGCCTTTATTTTAGCGACGGTAATCAGTAAGCCAAACTCCAGCCGGGTTGTCTTAGATGCAGGTGTTAAAGCTTTAACCGCTTTTGTCCGCCCTCAGGGCATTTGCCATACTCCAGGTTATGGAAAATTGGCTGATTACCAAGATATTTTTATTGATCGTTTGTATGACGAACATGCTGTTATTGAAAATGAATCTTTCAACCGTCTTGTTAATATTGGCGATAAAGTCAGGATAATTCCCAATCATATTTGTCCGACATGTAATTTATACGATAAAATGTTTCTATACGAGAATAATAATGTAACTAAAGAGTTATTGATTTTATGTCGTGGAAAATCTCAATAATAGCGGGAGTGAGAAAAATGTCAAAAAGAGGAGTCGGGATTATTATTCTAATTGCTATCCTCCTATTGGCAGTAGGTGTAGTTTATTTTAACAGCTCATGGCATAATAATCCAAATAATGAGAAACGATCGGCTGCCAGCTTATATCCTATTGTGATCGCAATTGTATTAAGCCCAGTTCTAATTGCCTTTCTGTCTAACAGTTCTCCGGAACAGCCGGTTAACGGGGTTATTAGAGCATGCAGGCGATATGAACGCAGGCAAAAATTTGAGGCTATCAGACCTTATTTGAGCAAAAAATTTCTTCGCAGCCCCAAAGTCTTATTGTTGGTACAGTGGCATCCGGAAGACTCTAAAGTTGTTTATGTTGAGGTTACCGGAGAACGCAAGCAGATGCTGGTTCGAGTAACATTAAAAAATGATCAATACTATGTGTTTACTGTAGTGCGTCGAGAGAATTATATTGATCCGGTTGGGACCACAGACTGGGTTATTGATAATATAGAAGGACCAGGATTCTAATAAAAGCAGGAATACTGAAAGCCGTCAGCGAAAGTAGCTGACGGTAATTAATTTTAAAAGGAGTGTAAATATGTCACTTGAGTTATTAAAAAAACTATGTGAAACCCCTGGAATTTCCGGCAGAGAAGAGCGGATTCGGGAGTTAGTACAAAGAGAGATGTCCAAGTATGTTGATCAAGTACAGGTTGATACTCTGGGCAATGTAATTGGCATAAAAAAGGGCAATGGTACTAAGAAAATTATGGTAGCCGGGCACATGGATGAAATCGGGTTTTTGGTAAGTTATATTGATAAACAGGGCTTTATTCGATTACAGCCGATCGGTGGGTTTGATCCCCGCAACCTGGTTGCCCAGCGAGTAGTTGTTCACGGCCGAAAAGATCTGCCCGGTGTTTTAATGCCAGGTATAAAGCCCAAGCATTTGCAAACCGGAGATGAGTCTAAGAAGCTGAAATTGGGCGACTTTTTCGTTGACCTTGGTTTAACAAAAGCCGAGCTGGACAAACTGGTGCGCATCGGCGACTTTGTCACTATGGATCGTAATTTTATTCAGATGGGCAATCTAATCAGCTCCAAAGCTCTCGATGACCGGGCTGGTGTATACATCATGCTGGAGGCCTTAAAACGGCTGCAAAACCAGGAAGCAGATATCTATGCGGTGGCTACCGTTCAGGAAGAGGTGGGATTAAGAGGAGCCATGACCAGTTCCTTCGGGATTCAGCCCGATATCGGGGTAGCCTTAGACGTGACCATCGCTGCAGATATTCCCGGCACCCCGAAGCATTCCCATATCACCAGCTTGGGGCAAGGTGCGGCAATTAAAATACGGGACTCTGCTTCAAATTCCAATTATAAGCTGGTAGATTTTATGCGTAACCTGGCTGAACAAGAGCAAATAAAACATCAAATGGAGATTCTGCCCCGCGGTGGAACGGATGCCGGAGCTATGGAAAGAGCCCAGACCGGCTGCCCGGTTATTACAATCTCATTACCGACCAGGTATGTTCATACAGTGGTTGAAACAGCCAGCGTCAGTGATCTTGAGGATTGTATTAAGCTGCTAACCAGATTTTTGGAAACAGCCCATGAGGGTGACTATAAGCTGTAACAATAGTAATACTAAAGGCTTAAGCTTAAAAACAGGCTTAAGCCTTTTCTATTGACGGTCACCTTAAACAGCGGCTGTAATGGAGACTGAAAAATGGCCACATTGATTAACAGCTGCTCTATTGTAATTCACTGGAAGCTGAGCTGATATCTTTAGTTAAAAAATTTAAATTATCAGTTAAAAAGTTTAGACAAATTACGATCTAAGGTATATAATTTAAAACTATCGCTGGCGAAGTCAGGGGTACAATTACAGTATTAAATTGGAAAGCTGCTAATTTGCAGGAAATAGCTATTTTGCTGTCGAAATTCTTATAAATAAAACGACGAGAAGGTGATTAAAGTGAATCCTAGCCGCATTATTCCGATAGGTATTGATCACTTACTAATTGAATATGAAGAGAAAATAGATCCTGTGGTCAATGCTACCGTCAGTCAATTATGGAAATCGATTGAGGCCCAGAACTGGCCGGGTCTGATAGCCATGATACCTGCCTATCGCTCTCTTTTGGTGCAGTTTGACCCTACCCAATGGGTGGCTGCCGATTTAGAGCAGCAGATTAGAGGATTACTGCCAAAAGGTGAGGCTTCGGATGCCACAAGTGGCAGAAGTATTACATTGCCAGTGCTATATGGCGGTAAACACGGACCAGATCTACAAGATGTAGCCAAATATAATAATCTGACAGCAAACCAGGTCATTGATATTCATCAGGGGGGCAGTTATAGGGTATATATGTTGGGCTTTAATCCGGGATACCCTTATTTAGGAGGACTGGATCCCCGTTTGGCCATACCCCGATTGAAGCAGCCCCGAACCAGAGTTCCAGCAGGATCAGTTGCTATTGGCGGGGAGCAAACAGGGGTCTATTCTACTGCCAGTCC
>JANQLZ010000022.1 GCA_028280325.1 Bacillota bacterium | reverse complement strand
TAGCGAGTGCTGGACAGTTATATAAACTTCACTATACTTGTGATTATCCGTAAGCAGTTATAAGCGTGGTTTAATACTTGATGGGCAGAATTCTGCCTGACTGGTGCATAATTTATTTTGAAATATAATTGAAAGGGAGTAGTAATATGTCATTGCTGGCCAGAGCGCAGGAGTTAAAAGAGGAGTTTATAGGCTATCGCCGAGATTTTCATCTTCATCCTGAATTGGGAATGGAGGAAACCAGAACATCAGAAATTGTTGCTGACTATCTTCAAAAGTTAGGGTTAGAGGTTACTACAGGGGTTGCTAACACTGGGGTAGTAGGTTTGTTAAGGGGCAGTGTTCAAGGACCGACGATTGGTTTAAGAGCTGATATGGATGCCCTGCCCATTGTCGAGCAGAGTGGGGTTGAATATTCCTCAGTTTATGAGGGGAAAATGCATGCCTGTGGACATGATGGTCATACCGCAATCCTGATGGGCGTCGCTAAATTGCTCACAGAAGTTAAAGACAGCATCAGAGGTAATGTAAAGTTTATTTTTCAACCGGCCGAAGAAGGCCCGGGTGGGGCTTTGCCAATGATTGAAGAAGGAGTCTTAGATAATCCCAAGGTTGACATGATGTTTGGTTTGCATATCAGTACTAAAATGGGCAGACCCGGACAGATTGCCTATGGCTATGGGGCAACCTCAGGAGGCACCGGCTACGCCAGGATAAAAATAAAAGGGTATGGTGGCCATGGAGCTCACCCCCACAAATCAGTCGATGCTATTATGGCCACTGCCCATGTCTTAACCGCTTTGCAAACTATTATTTCCCGGGAAATAGATCCGCTGGAGCCGGTTGTTATCACTATGGGCACAATAAAAGGCGGCTATCGGCATAATGTAATAGCAGATGAGGTTGAGATGACTGGAACTATTAGAACCTTAAATGATCAAGTTAAAGCCAGTATGCCGGAGAGATTTGATCGAATTATAAAAGGCATATGCGAGAGTTTAAGATGTGATTACGAGCTGGAGTATCGTCAGGGAATTCCTTCAGTAATCAACGATATAGAAACAACAAAATTGCTGGTAGAGGTTGGATCCAAGCTGCTGGGTGAAGAAAATGTTATAGAAAACGAACGGCCATCAATGGGAGGAGAAGATTTTTGCTTTTTCAGCAAGGCTGTTCCGTCAAGCTTTTTTAATTTGCTGGCCAGGAATGAAGCCAAGAATTGTCATTTTCCGGGTCATCATCCCCAATATAATTTCGATGAAGACTGTATTCCTGTAGGCATGGCGACGCTGGCTGAGGTGACATTAGCAGCGTTGGATAAATTAAGTCAAAAAGATATAAAACCAGAACAGGTTTAGAGAAATGTACTTAATTTGTGAGGTGGTCTAATTGTTGAAGGATTTAGCTTTTCAATTTCTGCTGGATACAGCAATGTCAGCAGGGAATGAAATTAAAAATCGCCCGGCGGGTTATGTTTCGATTAATCCTAACATTCAGTGGCCCATTTTCAATTACGCAATTTTGGGTTTTAGCGAAAATGAGAATGGAACAACACCTGAAAAACTAAAGCAGCTGAATCAAGTGCTGGCTTCACATAATCGTAAGCCATCGTATTTAATTAATGTGGATATTGAATCTTTGATTGGCGCAAATCTTCAAGACATGGGACTTTACGCCCATGAAAAGCATACAGTGTATTTTGCATCTGCTGAATCTGTCACTGAAGTAGCCCACCAGACAGACATAATTATACAAGGTGCTGAGGAGCCGAGTAAATGGTTGGACCTACTGTTGGATGGATTTGAAGTCCCGGAGCATGTCAGACAGCCTTTTAGAGAAGCGCATTCACACTTGTTAGGTGGTGACAAACGAGCGCATTTATTCGAAGCTTTTATAGATGGTGTGCCGGCAGGTGCTGCCATGCTATGGATTCAAAATGGTATAGCTGGACTAAACACAGCAACCGTAAAGCCTCCATTTAGAAGATTAGGAGTTTATAAGGCCTTGTATAATGCCAGGGTACGCCTTGCCAAAAGTTTAGAGGCCGATTGGCTGGCTACTGAAACAGCCCAACCTGCCGTCAGCAGCATCGTGGAGCGCTGTGGTTTTAGTGAAGTAATTAGTTTTAAATATTGGTATTAATGAAACGAAGCAGATTTTAGAGTAAGTAAGATTAAGCAATACTTATACTTATGAAGACCCTCTTGACTAATGCAGGTAATTAAAGGGTATTTTTGCAGTCCAATAAAACATTATTGTGCTGTGAGATCTAACAATATTACCGCTAATTGCTAATAGTATTAAGTGTTTTATAAGTGAAGTTAATCTAATTTTTGTAAGTATTGTATATAGTCATTGACTCATAGTCTTGGGTATGGTAAATATATTAATTGTGAAGTAATATCTAGACTAAATTGATAGAACGGATTGTGCAGATTATTGCACGATCAATTTTTGCGTTGAGGAGGAGCATAATGCGTATTAAAAAGCATCCAATTCTGACTTGGGATAAGGGGAAGAAAGTCAAGTTTTTTTTTGAAGACAAAGAGCTCGAAGGGTATCAGACCGAAACAATTGCAGCTGCTTTGCATGCCAGTGGTATTAAGGAAATGCGCGAGAGCGAAGAAATGCATCGTCCACGCGGGTTATTTTGCGCCATTGGTAACTGCTCATCCTGTTTAATGATAGTTAACGGTGAACCTAATGTTCGGGTTTGCGTAACAAAACTGCAAGAAGGTATGCGTGTACAACGCCAGTTGGGAAAGGGTGAGTTGCAGAGATGAAAAATGTGGATATTGCCATAGTAGGTGGCGGTCCGGCAGGATTATGTGCAGCGATTACCGCGGCTGACCTCGGGGCCAAGGTAATTCTGGTCGAACAGGACGATGCCTTAGGCGGACAGCTGGTTAAACAAACCCATATGTTTTTTGGGAGCGAAAAGCAGCATGCAGGTACTCGAGGAATAGACATTGGCACAATGCTGGTTGAGCAAGTCGAAAGCAATCCAAATATCGAGATAATGTTAAATGCTACGGCCATGGGATACTATCCTGATGGTGTTTTAGGCATAAATCAAGAAGAAAACTTCATTAAAATTAAACCCCTAAAAATGATCTTGGCAACTGGCGCCAGCGAAAGAATGATAGCTTTCCCCAACAATGATTTACCGGGAGTATTCGGAGCAGGAGCTGTTCAAACATTAATGAATGTTTATGGGATAAAACCAGGAAAGCGGGTTTTAATGGTCGGTGCCGGCAACATTGGACTAATAGTGTCTTATCAGTTATTGCAGGCTGGAGTCGAGGTTGCTGCTATTGTTGAAGGGTCTCCCAATATTGGAGGATACCTAGTGCATGCCTCCAAGATCAGAAGGCTGGGTGTGCCAGTTCTGACCTCACATACCATACTGGAAGCGTTGGGAGATAGAGAAGTCACCGGAGCTGTTATTGCAAAACTAGATGAAAAATGGAATATTATCAAAGGAACAGAGCAAACTGTGGTCGTGGATACGATCTGTCTAGCAGTAGGTCTAACCCCTTTAACAGAACTAATAGACCAAGGGGGAGGCAAACTGGCCTATATTAGAGAGCTGAGCGGCTACGTTCCAATTCACAATCAGGAGTTGGAGTCAACAGTATCTGGCATTTATGTGGCTGGTGATTTAGCTGGAGTGGAAGAAGCCAGCAGCGCGATGGTAGAGGGAAAATTAGCAGGTGCTGTCGCAGCTAAAGCCTTAGGTTATAAACCTAAAGCAGCGGAACAGATTATTGAGGAGGCTCATCAAGAATTATTTGATTTAAGAAGTGGTCCGGTTGGAGCTGGAATTAGAGCGGGTATAAGTAAATTACAGGAGGTGCGTCAAAGATGCTAAAACGTACTGGTGTGGCCTCTCCAGAGGATATTAAGGGTGTAACTCCAAGTCTAGAAAGATTGAGCAAAGGCCCGATTGCCATCATTGAATGTTTTCAAAAAATACCCTGTAACCCATGCTATACAGCCTGTCCTCGCCAGGCCATTGGAAAAATGAATGATATCAATGATAAGCCGGTTATCATACCAGAAAACTGTAATGGCTGTGGGATCTGTGTTTCCCGCTGTCCGGGATTAGCTATCTTTGTTGTTGATGCGACCTACAGTGAGACAGAGGCCTTAATTAAAATGCCCTGGGAGCTACAGCCTGTTCCTCAAAAAGACAGTATTGTCAAGACCCTCAATCGAGCCGGAGAACCGGTCGGTGAAGGGCGAGTTGTATTGGTACAGGATGGCAGGTTCTTTGATCGGACTAAAATAATTCATTTGGCAGTGCCCAAACAGGATATGATGGAGGTTCGCAGTATTGAAAGGGGGACATTTAAATGAACGAAAAGAAGCCGGCAATTGTCTGCCGTTGCAGTGATGTGACCCTGGAGCAGATCCGAGATTTAATCAGAAAAGGATATACATCTATAGATGAGATTAAACGCATAACACGGGCGGGTATGGGGCCTTGTCAAGGAAAAACCTGCGGCCCGATAATTGAGCGTGAAATAGCTCAAATAACAGGTTCCAAAATCGAAAGCTTAGCCCAACATCGGCAGCGTGGCCCGATAAAGGGAATTAAACTGGGTACCTTAGCAGCTGGAGGTGATCACAAACATGAAGAGTAAAGAGGCTGTTATAATCGGGGGCGGAGTTATTGGCTGTGCAATTGCCTATGAACTGGCCAAACGGGGAATGTCAGATATCACAGTTGTTGAGCAGAGCTATTTAGCCAGTGGAGCGACCGGCCGCTGTGGTGCTGGTGTTCGACAGCAATGGGGCTTAGAGAGTAATATCCTGCTTTCAAAATACAGTTGTCAGGCTCTGGAACAGATGAATGAGGCCTTAGATTATGACGATGACATCGAGTTTAAACAGGGTGGGTATCTATTACTGGCTTATGGAGATCAGCAGTGGGAGCAATTTTTAAAGAATGTAGAATTGCAGCATAAACATGGTGTAATGAGCGAAATAAAAACACCGGAGCAAGCTAAAGAGATCGTTCCCCACCTAAATATCACTGGCCTGAAAGGGGCTACTTTTCATCAGAAAGATGGTCATGCCAATCCGTTTAAGGTCACCGATGCTTATTATCAGGCAGCAAAACGCTTAGGTGTTGAGTTTTTAACCTTTACGGAAGTAAAAGATATTGTAATATCAGCTGGCAAAGTAACCAAGGTAGTTACAACTAAAGGCGATATAGCGACCAAGCGGGTAATTAATGCTGCAGGGGGCTGGTCTAATATTGTGGCTAATATGGTTGGCATTGATTTACCGATACATTCCGAGCGGCATCAAATACTGGTTACCGAACCGGTTAAACCGATGCAGGGGCCCATGGTTATGTCTTTCCATCACAGTATTTATTGCCAGCAAACACCACATGGCAGCTTTATTATGGGGCTGGGTGATCCGGTCAACGAACCGAGGGGACTTAATATTGATAATACCTGGCAGTTTATGCAGGAGATGTCTGAGATTATAACTAACTTGTTACCGCCACTTAGGAACTTAAGAGTTGTTCGCCAATGGGCAGGGCTGTATAATGTCACCCCAGACGCCGCTCCAATCTTAGGCAGTGTACCAGGGGTTGAAGGTTTCTACCTGGCTGTAGGGTTCAGCGGTCATGGCTTTATGATCGCACCGATGACAGCCCAACTGATGGCAGAACATATTTTAGGAATAGAAACTACCCTGCCCATCAGCATTTATGATCTTGAAAGATACAAACGCGGAGAACTGATCAGAGAACCTAATGTTGTATAGCTATGAGGCTCGCTCAATAATCTTGAACGAGCCTTTTTAAGTTATCCATACCAAAAAATACAATCCGTTAACCACCATATGGGCAACAATGGGAGTGACAATTGAACCGGTCTTGTGATAGCTCAGACCTAAGAGAAAGCCCATCGCCCAGATTTGGATAACAAAAAACCAATCCATATGGATTAAGGAAAAAACCAATCCACTCAAAATAAGAGCCATAACTATGCTAAGCTGTTTGGCAAAAGTCCTGAAAACTATTCCTCTGAAAATCAGTTCTTCAGCGATGGGGGCTGCAACTACTACGGAAAGGAATACGATAAGGGCATTAGATTTAGCTGTCGCCTCAATGATAGCTGTTGCGTTTTGAGGAGCAGCTGTTATTCCCAGTTTAGAATAGATAAAAATTAGAATTAAACCGAGCAAAAGGTTAAAAAAAAGAATGATTAAACCCCAGTATAAGCCTTGTTTGATGTTCTTATAATTAAAATGCTTCAGTTGTAAAAAATCTGTTTTAAAAGGCTTCCACTGATAGACCAGAATTATTAACAAGACTGAAATTACATTGTGTACAATATTTAAGCCTAGGATCTGGAAAGAACTAATGGCAATATTATTTGATTTGAGATAAACCAGAATGAAGCCAAGCGATAGCTGAGATAAGAATGCTAAAAAGGATATTAAAATCAATTTACCCCAAGTCAGTTTCATTATGCTTAGATATGGCCAGGGTTGGGTTGAAAAAAGTTTTCGTAATCTTCGCATTAAAGTAGTCCTTTCCAGAGCGTTATAGATTTATGAGCTTTGTACCTAACATTATATTGTCCTATAGAAGGTTATGCAAATTTATCAAGTAATATTATCAAATCTGGCCCTGTACATCCCCGGCAATGATTGGGTCCGTTCTGTTCTTTTGTATCTTGCTGAAAGGTGATATACTAAAAATATACTTCGCGAGAACCTCAGCATATAATTACTGATAAAGTAGAAAATGATATTTGATCTGAGAGAGGAATGAACTAATTGGAAGTAACAAAGTACCGTAAAAATCAGATTGTTTTTGGCATAGACTTGGGAACAAGCTCTTTGTCCTGTACCGGGTACAATATGGAAACAGGCCGGTCTGTTAAATTCTATGATTCTCAAAGAATGTCTTTTTCTACAAAAGTAGCGATTTGTAAAAATACAGGAGAGGTCATTTGTGGAAGGCAAATATTAGCAAGCTTAGACAACTTGTTTACAGAGTATGTTGTTATTGATTCCATAAGATCAGCCCTCAAAAATTCGCGAGGATGGCAGATTGCCAATAAAAATTATCAGGCTGAGGATATTATAGCTATTTTATTAGTCAATTTAAAAAAGGCAGTACAGGAAAAAACTCGAGGTATTTTACTCCAAAAAGCCGTTTTTTCTATTGCCAATGATTTTACTGCTGCTGAAAGAGTAAAACTACGGAAAGCAGCCGGTAAAGCAGATATCGAAATAACTCAGATGATCCATGAGTCGATTGCAGCGGTTTACAATAGCTATGAAAAGATAAAAGAAAAAAAGACTATCTTGGTCATTGACTGGGGTGCAAGTTCGATTGACTTAACAGTTTTTACTAATGTGCATAAGTCCTTGACTGAGCAGCTCAGTGTCAGTAAAAAAGTTGGAGGTAATGATATTGATTATCAATTAGCTCAGTTAGTACATAATGATCTGCTTCAGACTGGCAATGAGGTTAAAAGCTTCGCCGAGATAGAAGAACATTTTAAACAGAAGTTGATTAATAAATGCGAGGCTGCTAAAAGAATACTTGCTAAAAGGCCGATGGCGGAGCTGAGTTTGACATACTATGGAAATACAATCGGTTTAAGAAGACATATCAGTAATGAAGAACTGGCTGTGGTAATTCAGCCTATTTTAACAATGGCCGAAAACTTTATCCGGAAAACTCTGAACAGGTTTGAGATTAGTTTGGATCAGGTGCAGGCTGTGTTAGCTGTAGGTGGCAATTTTTATCTGGAGGGTATCAGAAAAGCTTTTAAGGAAATGTGGAAAGACAAAATTATATTTTCTGATAACAGCAGCTGGAGTGTCAGTGAAGGTGCTGCCAAACTGGCAGTTATCAATGGGGTTTATGTAACTACAACTCCGCTTTACACTATGCTGTCAGATGGTACTATGTTTGAGTTGATAGCTGATAATCAAGATATAGATCTTATTGAAAAAGAATTTAATTTTGCAATAGTAGAGGATTGTGATCAGGCCTGTTTTGTGTTTTGCGATGCTTTACATAAACAGATTGGATATCTCACTGTTCCAGTATATGGCTTTTTCTTAGAGAAAATTTCGGTAGATATCTGGTGTGACAATAACAATATAATTCATATTCGGGCCTGCAGTGATCGCAAAGCAAATAAGGATGCCAAAGAAATGCTGTATAGCTTTCCCAATCTGAAATATAAACTGCCTGAAATAGTTTCCTGAGACTCATAATCAAAATTGTAATACTATTAGCAACGGTAGGACAACAGTTGGGGCAATGGAGTGCTATTAATTAAGTAGGTGATATTAGTGAGAAAACCGAACATTAGTTTAAGAAGTAACATTTATATTTTAACTGGCGAGCTTGAAAATGACCAGCAGTTTCATGCTCAGGTCAGGGGTAGAAAGGCATTGCAAAAGCTGTTGCAGGAGCATGAAAAGCAACTTGGAAACTTAGGTCCGTCCCATACTACGATTAATCTAAATAAGATTCAACTGGCTGAATTGAATTATGCAAATATTACGGCAGGATGTAAAAACAGCAGTTCCTGGGGTTTAGTAGGCAGTCCCAGCACCGGTTTTCATCTGGAGTGCCGCTGTGACGATACCGGGTGTCCGCATTTTAATAATTGTTCAATGATAAAAATTTACAATGATGATCCAATAGATGACCTTGATCAGGCTGCAGTTCAACTCAAACTGGTAGAAAGTGGTCAGTCGGTTGAATTAAAGGAGGAAGTCTATTCCGAAATGGCTGACATTTTGGATGCCAAAGAGGTGTTGGAAAAGGACGTGAATACGATGCTTAAAGATGAGTTTCAGAGTGGGAAAATTTCGAGTATGGACAATGAAAAAATGCTAATGACCTGCCTAGTATCAATTGAGCGTATTACCAGCGACATTATTCACCTTAGAGATATAACTGAAAGATTAGAAAAAGATGTCAGTGAAATAAGAAACAAAATCTACGCCAAATTATCCATGTACAGAAAGACCGATTAGCTAATTTTTTTAAAAATGTTTTTTTTGAGGCTTAAGCCCAGAAAAAAACTTTTTTTTATTGGCATAAAAAAAAATAAACTGCAAATACTTATATCACCAAGTTAATAGCTACTAATGCTAGCTTATTTTAAATTAACAATAATGCCTGAGGCAATTGTTATGCTGGTATTATCTTTATCGGGAGCTGTTATTAATTTAACTGTTTATTGCTAAATGATAATACAGCACTTATAATAGACTAGCAGATGAATAACTATTAACTTGGTATTTACGAGGCCGGACTTTTCCGGCCTCTTTGTGTTATCTGTTTGCTGATTCTTCTCACGTGTTGCTATTGAATACACCAATTAATCTGTTCAAGGTTGTTATTTTGCAGAAACAAGTTTGCTTTTTTAAAATGATTGTTGCCAAAGAAACCTCGTGAAGCTGAGAGAGGGCTGGGATGTGCAGATTCTAATACCAAGTGACTCGGATTCGAAAGCAAGTATTTTTTTCTGCGAGCATCATTTCCCCACAACAAAAAGACAATAGGTTTGGACCGTTCATTTAAAATCTGAATCACCTTGTCTGTAAATAATTCCCACCCACGGTCTCGATGTGATCTGGGCCGATGTTGGACAACAGTCAAAACAGTGTTGAGCAGTAAAACTCCCTGCTCAGCCCAATCAGTTAAGCAACCATGGTCGGGTATAGCACAGCCATAAGCCGAAGACAGTTCTTTAAATATATTTTTTAATGACGGAGGCTGTTCCACACCTTTTTTAACTGAAAAGCACAGTCCATGAGCCTGATTAGGCCCATGATAGGGATCTTGTCCTAAAATAACAACTTTAACATTCTCATACGGGGTCAGATGAAAGGCGTTAAAAATATCATACATAGAGGGGTAAATTCTCTTTGTTCTGTATTCATTTTTTAAAAACTGCCTGAGACTCAAATAGTATTCACTTTGAAACTGATCTGCCAATAATGGCCACCAGTCATTTTTTAGGATCTGTTTCATAATATCACCATCGACAGATTCGACAAAACTATGGGTGTTCCTGTTTTTATTAGTCATAAAAATGAGAATCGTGTTGGTCTGTCTTGGCTGGGTAATGGCTTAAAGAAGGTTATTCGGGAAAGAGCCAGAAACTGAAAAATAAATCAACAGGGAGGTATTATTGATGAAAAATCTTAATCGACCTCAAAAGAATTTATTTTTTTATGAAATTAAAAAGCCTGTCGGAATGAACAAACTGAATAATCTAAAAAGGAAAAGTCGGGCCGAAGTCGATTCAATCCTTAAAGAATGGCAGTACAAGGCCAGAAAAAAACCGATCGATGCCAATAAAAAGTATTGTTACAGCCAAGCAGAGCTTAAACTAAATGATTTTAAACAAAAAAAGCAAACTGTGATAAAAAAATAATGATTTTTCTTTTTCCAACAACTTCAACTGCCAAACCTACTGCCAACCCATTACCTCATAGATATATATAATTGATGTTTCTATCAATACCCCTTCTAAACTTAAGGTCTGTGAGTTACTATCCAACTGATTTAAGATTTTCATTGTTTTCACAAATACTTTATTTGTATAATTGAATTAGTAAATGATCGGTAGCAGCTAGAATATTTGGATGACTATTTTTCAACTATGCAAAGGAGGGTATGATGAAGAAAAGAATTATATTATTTGCCGGCTTGATAATTATCTTATTATCTCTGAAAGGCTATGCCAACAGTAATGAGATTTATATAAATACCAGGTCAATTAAACTGATCAATGATCATTCTGTATGGCTGACTGGCTCCATCGATAACTGGAACTATGTCAGTGAATACGGCTTTGCAGTCAGCCCTTTTCCTTTTCCTCCGCTAGAAGATCAGACTGTTACTCATTATGAAGTTGAAGGAACCCCCTTACATAATAATAATTTCACCTATTTGCTGAGCGACCTGGAGGCTGATAAATATTTTTTTGTGGCAGCTTACTATAAAAGAGGGAGCAAATATTACTACGCTGACAATCATTCTTTTTCTACCGGCCGGTCAATCAAAGTCAGCTTACCAGTGTTAAATATTGAGACAAAGAAGAAGCAAATTGAGGTTCCAATTAGCTTTTCCAGAACAGTTCCGGTTTTAGTTGCCGATATAACTATTGAGTATGACGGCAATAAGCTTGTTTTTCAAGACCTAGTCTCTAAGGGTATTGACCAGTTTTACCGTAAGTCAATCCTGCAAAGCGGCAGTGGCAGCAGGACAACAGTTAACATAAAATGGTGTGCTGAAAGTGAATTTTCTCTTGACGACATTGCCTTGAACTTCCTGTTTGAGCTGAAAAGCGGGATCAGCAGCTCCGGAAGTACCTCTTTAGCTGTTACCGCGACCTTTTTAAATGGATCAGGTCAACTTCTGGCTGCGGAAACCGTTGACGGAGCAGTAAATTACCAGCATAGATTAGAGGGGCAGAATTATGTTGACAAAAACTTTGGCGATGATGATTTGGTTTATGTCAAGGATAGAGTGGAAACAGAAGAGCAGATTAGCGTTAAGCATTTTACCCAATTAAGATACGCGCGCTGGCAACAAGCCCAGACCTTCTTCCATAATAACAAGAGACCAATTGAAATAATCCAAAATTATTATGTGCCTGAAACAAAACCAGCTGATAAACGTCCAGTATATGAAGAAGCAGTTCTCAATTTACTGGGCTCACAAAAAAAAGATTTAATATCAGCCAATACTGGTTTGAGGTATACATCACCATATGCTGTTTCCCTAAATCTGACAGCAGATTCAATACAACAGCTACCACCTGATAACAGTGCCTGGAATCTGACAATAGCCCCGTTAAGTGAGCTGGAGCTAAGCAGCCTGGATTTAAACGACGAAATAGTATCAGCCTGGCGAATTGATATTGGACTTAATTCAGCGGTAGAGATCAAGTTTCCTCTTGCTAAAAATGAGAGCAGTTCCAAGCTTAGGATTCGAGCCATTTATCAGGCGGGCCATCAGTTTGACTTGGTCCCAGAGTATGTCACCGATATTGAGGACAATGCGTTTGCCTGTATCAACGCTGTCCCCAATGCCATATTTGTATTGTATCAGCAGAAAAGCAGAATTTTTAAATCCCAATTGGGTTCATCTCAGTTTACTGAGCAGGAAACCACCTATAATATCGATGCCGCTACCTATTTATCTGACCAAAGCAATTTAATGATACCGCTGGCAGTTTTAGAGCAGTGTTTAGGTTTGAAGGTAAGTTGGCAAAAAGATAAGCAGCAAATACTCATTAACGATGGCCGGGCAATAAGATTGACAATTGGCGGACAAGTAGTTCTGGTGGATTTAGAAGCTCGCTTATTGAGTTTTGAGTCCACAGCTATCAATGATAAGGCCTATATCTCCGAAGAGTTTTTGGAACAAATACTGAAAGCAAAGGTAAAATACAATCGTCGTACTGAAAAAATTGAGATAAGATACTAAAGGTTTGAGGTAAAGGAGAAAAGATGTGAAAATATTTACAGCTATTATACTATTTGTATTGCTTTTTTTACCCAGTATAAAGGCGGAAGCTGATGAGCTGGTATATGAACTGCAGCTCAACGAACCGGTCTTAACCAAAACAGAGGGCAGCATAATCAACAGTGTTGATGGCTTTGTCATTGACAAAAATACCGGTGGTATAACCAATGCCCTCAACGGCCAGCGGATTATTGATTCCGGGTCGGGGGTTTCAGCTGAGATAGATGGCGGCTATTTTAAAATAGCTGTATTAGCTGCCAAGCCAGGTAAATTTGAGTTGGATTTTGTTTTATCCGACCTGGTGCGCCAGATAGGTTCAGGTCTGTATGCTGATATCAACAAGAACGGTACTAAAGATGATGATGAGTACCGAATAAACACTACATCTTATGCAATAATCCCGGAGTTTGATTTGAATCAGGAGTTGGAGTTTACCTGTGCAGAAACGGGTTATGTACAGATCTCTGGTACAGTATATGATGTGGTCCAACAGGATATTGGCATCAGATACAAGGATGGCTCCTTTTTAGATACAACTCAGATCAGGAAAAATGGTACATTCAGCTTATTTCTCAACAATAAATTGGATTTGGATCATGGGGGAGAGTTAGAGCTTGTTTTGGAACTCAAAGATGAGCCTGATGGCGGCAACACCGTAACGAAAGTACACAGCGCGGTTATAGCAACAGGGGTAGTACATCACCTGCAGTTTGCCGGCTCAATCAGCCATTCTGTTATTCCTTATGGAACACTAAATGACAATCTCGAAGTACGGGTCAATGATCTCCCCTCAGGATATGTCGATGATGATGAGGTTGAAAGCGACTACCTGATAGAGGCTAAGCTTTTCGATTATCGGGGTGAAGAGATCACCGAAGTTAGTAGAACTGATCTGTTAAGAAAAGATGGGCAGAGCCGACAATTAGCCTATTCTCCTTTTAATAAAAAGGCCTTGAATAAACTACCTCTCGGCGATTATCAAGTCAGTGTAGTTATAAAAAGGATTGAGGAAGAGGGTCGGGAAGTCGATAAAGAAATATACAAGAATACTTATCAGTTGAGCGTTCTGTCTTCAGCCGGAGACCTGTTGGTGGGGGAAGAACACTTTGCTGAGCGAGATTGTGGAACCTGGGTATTAGACCTGGGCGGAGAGGATTACCAAACCTCTTTAGATGATGTAATTTACTACAAGGATGGCATCCCGGTAAAGTCCAACTCTGAAGAAAAGCAGTTGACCGGCGGGTATGTACTGAAATATTCTGCTCCGGGTCAAATCCAAAAAATTGTGCATACCCTTTACACGGATGATGATGCTAAAAGCGTTTATCCAGACAGCTTGCCTGCAGGTTTGTCACAGGCTCAGTTTATGGGTATAGAACAGTCAATTGTCAGGATTCCATTGTATCAGGGTGGTGATTTGAAATACACCCTTGACGCCTATGAAATAGTTAATGGCAATTATCGAAGGATTTATACCAAAAAAGGGGTTATGGAGCTCAATGGCTACAGTGTAACGGTAGCACAGGGCCTGGTATATCCCAACAAAGCAGTCACCCAGGTTGTCACAGTGAAAGATCAATATGGTAAAAGTGTAAACAATGCAGTTATTTATTATGGCAAAGATATTTACGGCGTAGTTCGCCCCGAAAAGCGCAGAAGTATGGCCTATGCTTTAAACGAAGAGGGTAAATATGCCGGTAAAAACGGGTATTTATTTGTAGATACCGCTACTACTAATGTTGTCAACGGGACATATACCCATACTGACTGGGAGCTGGAGGGAGACGGTTATTTAAACTTTGTCGTCTATCGGCTCAATGACAATGATACCGTAACCCGAATGGCTGTGGTCGAACAGGCGGTTTTAATAAAAGGATTCAACGCCTGGCAAGTAGAGATAAATAAAGCAAAAACCCAACCTGGTGAAGAAGAAACTTATTATATTAATGTCTTAGATGGCAATGGTGAAAAGGTTATCCCGGATTCTATTGATATTATTGAGGATGGCATTGGTTGGCGGACGATTAACTCCATAGAAATCAATGCCAATATAACCAATAAAGGCATCAAAGTTGTTCATACCAGCAGAAATGAAACTGTTGGGGCAATCGAGTTTAAACCCAGAAATAGACTTGGTAATAACACCGGGTCTGTAACAGTAGAGGTTGTGCGTCCGGAGATTGAGTTCGAAGGCAACGAACTGCCGTTGATTACTCAGGATTTCGTCACCCCTCTACAGTTTTCGGTCATCGACCCCGACACCGGGGAGGCAATTGAAGGGGATTTATATTACCAGCTGATAGATTGTGGGTCCACAGCTGAGGGAGGGCTGTACCCTTCACCCGATTTTGAAGACAATAAATTGGAGATTATTCCGGGAGATAATGAATACCAACTGTATGCCTTAGTAAAAAACCTGAATTACCAGGAGATTGAATATGCCGGGGTCACCCCGATGCTGAGGCTTTTCCTGATATCAGATAATGCCAGTGGTGACATTCAGATAGCAGATATTCCAATTGCCCAGGCTAAGCTGGCTATAACTCCATCCATACTGAAAGATGGGGTTAAGGATATCATTATTTCATATAACGATGCTATGGATAATCCCATTACCAATAAGCAAATTAAAGTTAACTATCGAAAAAGCGGATTTACAGATGAGCAGGGAAAACTGCATTACTATATCACCTCTAAGGCTCCCCAGCTCAGCATTTTGGCTGATACCGATGTCAAATACCGTTTTGTGGAGCTTGAAGTAGGTATCGAGGAAGAGTCAGACAGTGCCTCCAACCAGCAACAGCTGGTCAGTGCTCCTGAAGTAGTAAGGCTGCCCCGCGTTACTCTCAGAATCAGCCATGATACAGAAATGCGTTATATCAGGGTCAATGGTAAAGATCAGGGCTTCTTAGCCCCTGTTAAATTCTTCATGGCTAAACTGACAGATTTAGTACCTGGCAACAACAAGATCAGGGTTGATATTTTTGACAGTAATCAGATGTCATTTTCAGAGACCATCACTGTTTTCTATGAAAAAGATTTTGAACCGATAGTCTTCACCATCGGAGAACCAGGTGCCTACGGTACTCCTACTTTATTGCATGGCACAACAATGGTTCCAGTGAGATTTGCAGCTGACCTGGGGGCAGAGGTTGTTTGGGACAGCAACACCAACACTGTCTACTATGTAAGGGGGAACCGAGAAATAAAAATGACAGTAGGCAGCAGTTATGCTATGGTTAATGGGGAATTAAAGGAGTTAAGCAGGGCTCCTTACTACAACAGCCAGGGTCGAGTAATGGTGCCTTTAAGAATGGTGGCCGATGAGCTCGGGTTTCGGGTAAAGTGGAATGGCGCTTTTGAGCCAATTCAAATAATAAAATAACTGTGAAGTTTTCAAAGCCAGCAACGGTTTGGCAACCAATTAGAGAAGGAGAGTGGTTATGGGAGCATTTTCAACCCGGAAAGAAGGGTTTACTTTAGTCGAAGTGTTAGCGGTATTGACCTTGCTGACTATAATCTCCACTATTGCTCTTCCTCTCGTTCGTAATTCTATAAAGAACGCTCATATCCAGTTTTTGAGGAATAAAATGGTGGCAGCCGTATTGGATTTGCAGAACTATGTCAGCGAAAGAGAGGCAACAGCCTCGGATAGTTCCATCTCGATTCAAAGCTATCAATCCCCGTTGTTAAAAGACAGCAGTGTCCTGAAAGCCGATATCGGAAAAATCTTTGATGAGTTTCCACGGTACCTGTCAGCTGAGATACGCTGTGAAGCGGACAGTAACGGAAAATTTTTAATAGTGAGCATTGGTTATCCCGGCTTTAATGAAACAGCAGAGAGTCAAGTTCTGTACCGTAATATCACGATTGAGGAGGTTGCCTATGGACATTGGCCAGCTGCTAACAGTAGTGAGGAATGGAATGATCTGGCCGGGGTTTTATGGGAGTCCTTTAATAAAAAGGTCACGATCTTGCCTGGCGGCAGCCAGTTGGAAAAAACAAGTGTAACAGTCAGCTCCAGAGTTTTCGAGCTCAATCCTGATAATAACCACACAGCCTATACTCTGTCTCAATTGGCCAGTTTAAAGAGATGACTGCTGAGTAAGCAAATCAGACCATTAACATTCTGATTAACTTGATTGCCAGAGGGATATAATATATAATAGTTCTAATTCAATATTGTAGCGGCGATGATTAGGAAGGCTGATTCAGTTAGTGCACAAGAGAGGTTACTGTGTTGCTGAAAAGTAACTTGCATGATGGTTTCAGGGATCACCTAAGAGCCCATATCCTGAACTGAAGTAAGGGTATGCGTTAAAGACGTTAACTTTTAGAGCGGCAGATTTAATATTTGCAAGCGGGGTGGTACCGCGGTTTAAGAATCGTCCCTGAGTAGTTATACTCAGGGTTTAATATTTTAAAGAGGTGATTGGTATGCTTTTCCCAGAACTAAAAAAAGAGACTACAGCTCAAATGGAACAGCGCCTGGCAGATTATTGGGACAGTGTTCAACTGCTGAAGAGGAGTGTTTCCGAAAGAAACGGGGCTCCGAGCTACGTTTTTTATGAAGGCCCCCCTACGGCGAACGGCAAACCCGGTATTCATCATGTTATTGCCCGTGCCCTGAAAGACATAGTTTGTCGTTATAAAACTATGCAAGGGTTTCAAGTAAAGCGTAAAGCTGGGTGGGATACCCATGGGCTGCCAGTTGAAATCGAGGTTGAGAAGCAGTTAAATTTGAGTAGTAAACAAGATATTGAGAGATATGGCTTAGCTGAATTTAACCAGCAATGTCGTCAATCTGTATTTAACTATGAAACATTATGGCGTGATATGACCAGAAGGATGGCCTATCTTCTCGATTTAGATAATCCATACATCACTTTAAACAATGATTATATTGAATCGGTGTGGTGGATACTCGATCAGTTTCATAAAAAAGGTTTTATCTATGAAGGCCATAAAATTCTACCCTACTGTCCGCGTTGTGGTACCGGTTTAGCCAGCCATGAGGTAGCCCAGGGGTATCAGGAAATAAAATCAGATACGGTTGTGGTCAAGTTTAAATTGAAAGATGAAGATGCCTACTTTTTAGCCTGGACAACTACACCCTGGACCCTGGCAGCCAATGTCACCCTGGCCGTAAATCCAGAAGTGGAATATGTCAGGCTGCGCTCACAAGAGGATGGCAATGTTTATATTTTGGCTAAAGACCTGATCACCCATGTAATTAAAGGCGAATTTGAAGTTTTAGATACTTTTAAAGGAAGTGCTCTTGAATATCGGGAGTATGAGCAGTTAATGCCGTTTATTAAAGCCAATAAAAAAGCTTTTTTTGTTACCTTAGCGGACTATGTCACTACTTCAGATGGTACCGGAATAGTTCATACCGCACCTGCTTTTGGTCAGGATGATTATGAAACCGGAAAAAAATATCAATTGCCGGTATTACAGCCGGTAGATCACAATGGAAGATATACAACTACACCCTGGGAAGGGAAGTTTGTTATTGAGGCCGACCCGGAGATAGTTAAATGGTTAAGGGCTGAGAAAAAACTGTACAGCAAGCAACGGATGGAACATAATTATCCTCATTGCTGGCGCTGTAAAACGCCTTTACTGTATTATGCCCGCAAAAGCTGGTATATTGAAATGACCAGGATTAAAGATCAGTTGATTGAGGCTAACAATAAAATCGAATGGCATCCTCCTTTTGTTGGAGAAAAACGTTTTGGCAACTGGTTGGAAAACCTCAATGACTGGGCTTTATCGCGCAGTAGATATTGGGGGACGCCTTTAAATGTTTGGCGTTGTGACTGCGGCCACTTCGATACAGTGGGTTCACGCCGGGAACTGGTTGAGCGGGCTGTTGAAGATATCACAGAAGACATAGAATTACATCGGCCTTACGTCGATGAGATCCATCTCAATTGTCAAAAATGTGGTGGACAGATGACTCGGGTGCCTGAAGTTATTGACTGCTGGTTTGACAGCGGTTCAATGCCGTTTGCCCAACATCATTATCCATTTGAAAATAAGGAAAACTTCTTTGATGAGCTGTATCCGGCCGATTTTATCAGTGAAGCTATTGATCAGACCAGAGGATGGTTTTACTCATTATTGGCTATATCAGTTTTTCTAACAGGCCAGTCGTCGTTTAAACGAGTGTTGGTAACTGACCTGATTTTAGATAAACACGGAAGAAAAATGTCTAAGTCAAAAGGTAATACAATTGACCCATTCGACATGTTTGATAAATATGGTGCCGATGCTGTTCGTTGGTATTTATTGCACAGTTCTGTACCTTGGCTACCCAAAAGCTTTGATCAGGAAGGTGTCAAGGAAGTTATCAGCAAGTATTTTTCTACTTTGAAGAATGTTTATAAATTCTTTGTACTTTATGCTGGTACTGACAATATAGATCCTCGCACGTTTGACGTACCATATGATCAACGACCTGAAATAGATCTTTGGTTAATATCCAAATATAACAATCTGGTTAAAGATGTCCTCGGAGCGATGGAAGCTTACAATCTAACTCAAGCAGTACGCAGTCTGCAAAAGTTCGTCAACGAGGATCTGTCTAACTGGTATATTCGCCGCAATCGACGGCGTTTTTGGGCAGCTGACTTTGACCAGGACAAGAAAGCAGTTTACAAAACCACTTATCAGGTGCTGGTCGGTGTAACTCAACTGATGGCCCCCTTTGCTCCATTTTTAGCAGAAGAATTATATCGAAATTTAACTGGCGAAGACTCAGTACATCTCAGTAATTACCCGGTTCATGACGATAAACTAATCTGTCAGCTGACTGAAGAGCGGATGGATTTAGTACGTAATCTGGTTAAGCTGGGTAGATCTGGTCGTGAATCTGTTAAAATCAAGGTGCGCCAGCCTATTGCTAAGGTATTAGTAGATGGCAAGTATAAAGACCTGATCGGTGACATGATCGGTTTGATTCAGGAAGAGCTCAATGTAAAGCAGGTAGTATTTGCTGATAATCTTTCAGAATACATGAAATTTAGCCTTAAGCCTAACTTTAGAGTAGCCGGCCCGTTATTGGGGAAAAAAGTAGCGGAATTTACCAAACAGCTCCAGCAGCTCAATGCCTATGAGGTGGCCATGTCTTTGGAAGCAGGCGAGGAGTTGAACTTGACAGTAGCCGACCAACAGGTAAAGCTGGATAAAGAGTTAGTACAGGTAAACCTGGAGGCCAAAGCAGGTTTTACAGTGAGTATGGATAACAATGTTTTTATCATTATTGATACTAACTTAACGCCGGCCTTAATCAGCGAAGGGCTGGCCAGAGAGTTTGTATCCAAAGTGCAGCAGCTGAGAAAGAATAATAATTACGAAGTGAATGATAAAATCACTATTGTCTACCATGGTGATCAAGAAGTAAAGGCTGCCCTGGTAGCAAACAGCGAGTGGATAAAAAAAGAGACCTTGGCTGAGAGTATCAAGAGTACTACTGAGGAACTGCCGGCTGTGGATATCAATGGTCATTTGACAGGAATTCAATTGGAGTTGGTTGGTGGTTCTTTCCGCTGAGGCTCTCATAATTGAGCTAATTCTGCGTCATACAAAGAAATTTTCTCAAAGATATACTGACTCGTATTATCTTTGTAGAAAATTTCTTTTATTTCTTGACTTAGCTTCAATTCTGTGAGCCACGTTAGGCCCAGCGTTTCGTCGTTTACTTATTTACAATGGGTGGGCAGTTGGTTGGCGATGGGTGGGCAATTGTTTTTTGCGATAGCTGAACATTGCATGAGCAATTGCGAGCTGAGAGACATCGAAACACCCATACCATGTTTTATAAAGTAACAGCTTCAGCATCATTAATTAGCTGCATCAGGTTGGCGCTCGGTATGTTTAAGATACAACCTGATTACCAAAGATCTGGTCCAGATGATAGCCGCATAGGAGATTAAGCTGGCGACTCCGATTGAAACAATATTCGGGGAACTCAATTGCCAATACTCAGCTGCTTTTTCAATTCCAAAATAAACGCTGTAAGCCAATAACAAAGACCCGATAACTGATCCAAATTTGCTAATTAAAAAAGCTATCCCTTTAGAAATCCCCTGGACAGGATTGACGTCATCTACTACCATGGCGACAATGCTTAAAGCAACAAAAATATTACTTATTAAAAATACAAAATAATTGGCCACTATATTCTGATAAAGGAATTGGAAATTAAATCTGAAAAATGTGAAAACTAACAGTACCATAACTAAAGCCATCAATAAATAAAGTCCAATAAATCTCCAGCCATAGATACCGAATCCCTGAAAAATTCTGCTGTCTCTTTTTTGATACTTACAGGCTAGTGAATAACTAACTGAACTTTCGGCAACTAAGTTAGCAATAGCAAGACCTAAAACGAACAAGAGCAGGTGTCTCGGTGCATCTGTAGCAGTATAATATTCGGAATAAGGCAAAAGGTTATGATTTAATAAGATAATACCATTTATTATGTTTATTACCCAGACAATTGCATAAGGCAATAGAATTTTTTTATTGAGAATACATTTGCCAGCAATTTTAAAATCCTCCCAGATTCCATTCATAAAAAATCACCTCCATTCAATAAGCTCAAGGAACAAAACAATGATATATAATTAGTATATGAGAACATAGACATATTGATTAGGGCTTACTAAACAACTCAAAAATCTTGCACCTGCCAAGTTGACGTTTGGTAAACGCCACTGTTCAGCTGCCGATAACTCCAGTTAAGCCTAAGAGCTTTGCTTGTTACTAATTGAGTTCTAGCGATTCATATAGTAAGCCCTAGTTATGCACCTATTGAACTGTGAGAAAGGTTATTTCTCTAATTCAATTTGTTTAGTCTCTATCTACAGGCGTAACAACTACTTCTCCATTACTATCTAGCAAGGGTGTTATTCCTCCGCCAAACTCTTTTTGGGCAAAAAGATAATTAACACCTGTATGTGTGTCAACTACAATTTTAAATTTATAACTAAACTTATCAGTATTAATTATCTTAAATCTCTTCTTTGTCATACATAATCCTCCTATTAATCTCATAGTCACCAAGAGTTCTGCAGTTAATACATTTTATTAACTAGTCTCTTTACATTTCTTTATTGTACTTTACTAAATTTTTTGTAATAATTATCAGTCCTCCTAAATCGTAGTTATGTCTCAGTAAATCTTATGATACTGCTGCTGATACTGATTCAGAGAATCATATCATAAAGCACTTAAAATCCTGTCAGTTATAAGTACTTTAATAATATGCCTATGCTGTATTTTTACCCATCTGGCATTATGCTCAAACATTGCAATATCTTATAATTGCTATTTTAACTGCGCACATCTGGACGCAGGCAGAGCAAGAGATGTTAAGTATTATTTCTGACACATCGGGGCAGTTGGACAGTTCTGTTGGCAAATGCTCTTTTTTTAAAAATAAATCTGCGTCAAAGATATACCATTCGTATTATCTTTAACGCAGATTTTCCAACTACAATTCTGTAAATACTTATGAAAGGGCAGGGTTCCAGTAAAACAATGATATATATTTAACAGTATATGAGTACATACGCTTTTTAATAATATTATGGAGTGAGCTGAGTGAAAAATGTTATTACTTTATTCAACTAATGGTGGCATTTCAGGATTATCGATAATTGTCCCAGGCTGCCAGTGGTCGGCATATTTAATATACAGCTTTGTTGCCAGGGAACTAAACCAGATCGTGGCTGCATAGGACAATAAGCTAATCGTGCCAGTTATCAAACTACTTAACTGTCTAAGCTCAGCAATGCTTTGAATCAGGAACGTGATGCTGTAGGCAAGTGTTAGAGGAATAATAATTTTTTTAAATTTACTCATTAAAAAGGACAGTCCTTTACCAATTGCCGGGATAGGATTGAGCTCGTCAACTAACATGGCGACAATGACTATAGTAAAAACGATATTGGTGACCAATAAAGACAAGAATTGGATTACAGTATTTTCAGTGATGAGCTCCATGCCCATAATAAAAACTATCGGGACAGTAAATACCAGCATCAGCAAACCAACAACAATAAATTTCCAGCCGTAAAGCTTAAAACCTTCGAATATTTTACATTCTTTTTGCTGATAACAACAGGCCAGTGTATAACCGATTGAGCTTATGGCAGCTAGCGAAGCAATGGCTGACGCGAAACTTAACAACAGCAGAAATGGGTGATTATCAGGCAGGAGTGTGTCAAATAAGACGATAGCTACATAAATTAACCAAACCAGCAAATAAGGTATGAATAGCTTTTTTCTGTTTTCGAGCACCACTTGGGCGGCAGTTTTAAAGTCTTGTCCGATTCCATTCATAGAAGATCATCTCCAATACAAGGTTTATATAAAAGAAGGAATTACATTTATCAGTATATAAGAATAGTATGAACTATTCAATTATCGGCTTAATTACACTAATAAAGGTTTGTATTACTGTCCAAAAAAAAGGGTATACTTGCCAGTAAGCTGGAAATCAGGTATAGTTTATTGACAGCTAAAGATGATTGGCATATATTGTCATAGCAAATAGTTTAAATGGTGTTTTGCTGCCAGCTATAGCTTTATGCTATTAGCAAACTTATTATTGAGGTGAAGTATGTTCTTACGAAAAACAATGGCTGTTTTCGGACTGATGGTCGTAGTCAGTGCTGTCGGGATTAACAAAATATCCTCTGAACCGGTCACTTCTTCAATTGGTGAACTGTTGGCTGAAATGAAACCTCAGCGCATAGTATTAATTGATGGGGGTATAGAAAAGGAGGTTTTCTCAACAGCTGAAACAGTAGGGTTATTACTAAAAGAGCAAAAAATACTGGTCGAAGCAGATGATATTGTCATTCCAGCTGCCTATCAAAAACTTACAGGTGTGCAGCAAATAAGCATAATCAGAGTGACGCGGTCTATATATGAAGAAGTGGTGGAAATACCAGCTGTAGAGCGCAGGGTTCCAGATGAAGAGCTGTTTGTTGGAGAGAAAAAAGAGCTTGTTGAAGGGATTAATGGCTCAGAAACCAGGCAGGTAGAGCTGATATCAGCAGATGCTAAACCTGTAGCTAAGCGGGTTATCAAGGTAACTGATTTAGTACAGCCGCAGGACAAAGTGGTGGTATTTGGTACTCGCGACACAATTGAGATTGACGGAGAGAAAGTTAAAATAATGCAGGCCATGGAAGTGGAAGCCACTGCTTATACTGCGGGTTTCCAGTGCACGGGCAAGACCCCTGATCATCCTTATTACGGCATAACTGCCAGTGGGCTGCCGGTCAAGATTGGCCATATTGCTGTCGATCCTAAGGTAATCGCTATGCACAGCAAGGTTTATGTTGTAGGTATTGATGATATTGGCAGGGAATATACCGGGTACTATACCGCTACAGACACTGGTGGAGCTATCAAAGGCCATAAAATAGATATTTACATGGAAGAATATGATGAAGTCTACCGCTTTGGCCGACGTAAAATGAAATTATATGTTCTTGACATCCAGTAGTTTAATTAGCCAACTGCATTAGTAATATAAATCATACAGTACAAAAATACGGTGCAATAGGCACCCCTGCTTGATTTTCAAGATAGATCATAGCAGCCTGGGCCTGTTATATACTCAATGCATTATATTAAAAGACATGTTCAATAAATATCTTTATACCCAGTGAAACTAAGATTAAACCTCCCAGGATATCGACTGTTCCGCTCAAATTCTTTATTTTGCTTAGTTTGCAGCCCAAATATACCCCGATAAAGGACAAAGCAAAGGTAAAGAAACCAATTAGTAAGGCTGGGGTAAAAATAGAAATACCCAGTGATGACAAGCTGATTCCGGCAGCTAAGGCATCAATACTTGTGGCCACAGCGAGGGTCAACAGTAACCAATAACTTGTCAAAGACAGTGGCTCATTGCCTCCAGTAAAGCCTTCTTTAATCATATTAATACCAATATACCCTAACAAAATCAGAGCAATATAATGATCCACTGCTTCAATATACTGGCTGAAGGTAGAGCCGACAAACCAGCCAATACTAGTCATTAATGCCTGAAAAATGCCAAAAGCTATGCTGGCTTTTAAAGCGGTATTAAACAACTCTCTACCACTGCTAATACCACATGAAATTGAAACGGCCATAGCATCCATCGATAAACCAATAGCTAGCATCACAGTAGAGTAGATACTCAATTTATTAATCCACCTTTTCAATACTTATTTTATTTACTGTTCACAGCGGTCTTGTTTTAGACCAAATAGATAGCAACCTTAAGAAGGCTGCTGGTATCACCGTAATAAATAGTGGATGGTGTCAATTTTATTTAATCTGTTTTGATAACTGAAATCGCGGTTTGTACTTAAGCGGTAGTTTATCCTTTTAGCTGAGATAAAAAGTTTTTTCTTACTATGAATATTGCTAATAATAAAATAAAAGAACCTGCAAGAATATATTATAGCAGCTGACAGTCAATTTTCCAATCTGAGGTAGTATATTATCCACTCGATATATACTATCTATTGACTGCTACAAAAGAATAATTTACAGCTACAAAAAAATAGCCCATTTCCATGAGTCCAACTGCCACTATTAAATACTCTGGCCACGACCTCTTCTAATTGTGCAGAGTACATATTATTAATACTGTTTTTAGCTGTGAATGATAATCACTTTCACAAATATAGCATGCTTAAATTGCAGTGTCAAGAAGATCAAACTGGCATTAATATTAGTACATAGTAGTAGAAAAAAGCTTCTTATTGTATAATACAAGCATGGCTTTATAAATAGTGATAAATTTCGTATAATATTTAGGATTATTGACAATAACATAAACCCCGAATTAAGCTGCTGTTCGCCAACTAACTAATCTTTTTCCAAGATTGATGCACATTTATCAATTTAAACAATTTACCAGACTCGCAGGAATTGCAGGTTTAACTACTGTTAATGATAGTTAGTATAATAGTATAGACTGAGAAAGGGGCAGGGGTATGAATAATTTAGATTATATTTTGTTAGGCATTATTGGAGTTTGTGCTGTTTGGGGATTTCTAAAAGGATTTTTGTCCAGTGTGATAGGCTTGGGTGGATATATAGTTGCCATAATTGCAGCCAGAACCTGGGGGGAAACCGTCGGCAACTGGTTTAAAAATACAGGCATGATCGAATCATTAGAAAGAGCGATCAATTCTAATCTGGCAAGTATTGGCATGAACGGTATGGACCCCTCAGCCACTTCTGCTATTTTGGAAGATCCTCAAATCGGAGCCGTGATCGCCAATAATCCGGTTTACAAATCACTTTTCAGCGCTCAATCGGTAATGGCCAACGGTGCAGAAGGTGTAACTGCGCTGTTAATCAATATTGTCTGCACCTCTCTGGGATATTTGCTCGTTTTCTTGGTATTGAAACTGGGAATCAGTTTAATTGGAGGATTAATTGGCGCAGCCTTAAAAACCTCCCGAACCATGAGTTTTGCCGACAGATTTTTTGGACTCCTCTTAGGGTCTGTCACAGGTACGGCCCTGGCTGCCCTAACAGTGACTTTTGTCATGCCGATATTGATGTCCTACAGTACTCAAATTGCGGGATTAATGCAAAACTCTACGCTCAGCGCCATGCTGTTGCGGTTAGCCAATATCTTTATCTGATGGAAAAGAAACTTATTTACCGGCTATCTCCAGGCCATCAGCTGGAGTTTTACACTAGCCCCAATCTGTTTTCTCCCAATCATATTGATCATGGAACATTGGCCATGTTACAACATACTACTATCGATGGCAGTGAAAAAGCACTGGATCTGGGATGTGGATATGGTTTTGTGGGCATCTTTCTAGCCAAAAAATATGGTCTAAAGCAGATAACTATGTGTGATATTGATCCTCAAGCCGTTAAAATGTCCCAGAAAAACTTGCATCATAATCGGATATCAACAGCCCGGGTTGTCCTTTCTGACGGTTTGGACAATATAGCAGAAGACCAATTCAGTATTATCTTATCTAATCCTCCCTACCATACAGATTTTTCGGTAGCCAAAAAATTTATCGAACAGAGTTTTAAATCCTTGGCAGTTAAAGGTAGGTTAGTGCTGGTTGTTAAAAGGCTATTGTGGTACAAAAATAAAATGACCTCAGTTTTCAGCGGTGTAAAGATAAAAGAGGATGGTGGATACTACATTCTGACTGCTGAAAAAAGATCCTTAAACTGGCCCGAAAAGCAGCAGAAAAAAGTAAAGCCAAAACATAAGCGCAAAATGGCCCGGTCTAAGGCCAGTAAGCGTAAAGACAAGTCCAGGTTTATTTAGCTGAGATTGCCCAGGAAATAGTTTTACCTGTTCTCCTGGCTTTTTTAAACCTGTAGAGTTATTATCAGTGCTCGAAATTACAGATCTCTTAAGTGTATAATAGAGCTAGTAAAATATGATGGAGGAGATATTGTGGCACGACTCTCTTATCAAGTAATCGGAACTATGTTGCAGGCTTTAGCCGATTATGGACGAACCCCGGAGGGAGGGGTTACTCGGTACTCATTTACAGATGAAGATGCCAAAGCCCGAGAGCTGGTTATAAAATGGATGAAGCAATGTGATATGAGTGTCAGAATCGATCAAGCCGGTAATATTATTGGCAGGTATGGCTCTGAGGACGGGCCAGCTGTCGCTATGGGCTCTCATATCGATTCTGTACCTAATGGTGGTATATTTGATGGACCATTAGGCGTGACCATTGCTTTGGCAGTGGTGAAAAAAATGCATGAGCTGGGCATTAAGCCCAAAATACCTCTGGAGGTAATCGTGTTCAGTGATGAAGAAGGCGCTCGCTTTGGTGGTGGTTTGTTTGGCAGTAAGGTGATGACCGGCATTCTGGAGGAGCAGACTATTTCACGAACTGATGCTAATGGAATTTCAGCGGCCCAGGCCTTAAGGGCAAGCGGCCATGACCCAGAGAACCTGGACCAAGCCAAGCGCGATCCCTCCGAACTAAAGGCTTATCTGGAGGTGCACATTGAACAGGCTCATGTTCTTGAGTCCAACGAAACCGGGGTAGGTATAGTCAAAGGAATAGCTGGTCCAGTACACTTTTTGGCAGAATTCAGTGGCAGGGCTGACCATGCCGGGGCAACCCCGATGACCATGCGCAAGGATGCCTTATTAGGGGCCTGTGAAGCAGCACTGGCAGCTGAAGAGATAGCCTCTCGGGCAGGGGATACCACAGTTGCTACAGTTGGAAAAATGGAGGTTAGCCCTGGCGCCACAAATGTAATCGCCGGCAAAGCTTTAATCAGCTTTGACATCAGAGATATAAATCTGACTGACCGGGAATGGGCAGTGATGGAGGTAAAGCAGGAGCTTCAGGAGATTGCCAAAAAGCGGGATTTAGGTTTGGATATAATCGAACTATCCTCAGTTCCTCCGGTTCAGTTAAACAGTAATTTAGTACATTTATGTGAAACAACAGCCGCAGAACTGGGGATAAAAACTCTGACTATGATTAGCGGCGCGGCTCATGATGCCATGAATATGACCCTTTTAACCGATGTTGTTATGCTGTTTGTTCGAAGCAAAGATGGGCTGAGTCACTGCCCCGAGGAATATTCATATCCGGATGATATCGAAGATGCAGCCAATCTTTTATATGAAGTTGTCATGAAATTAAGCAACGGCTAAAGGAGAGAATAATGAAAATATTGTTGACAGGTTATGAACCATTTGGCGGAGAGACAATTAACCCTTCCTGGGAAGCAGTAAAACTACTGCAGGGCAAAAAAATTGGCGGGGCATCAGTAGCAGTTGTGCAAATGCCGGTTGTATGGAATGAAATAGATGAAGCTTTTATCACAGCAATCCAACAACATCAGCCTGATGTTATGGTCTGCGTTGGCCAATCAGGTGGTCGTAATGCTGTTGCCATTGAAAGAATTGCCGTGAATAAGGCTAATGGAAAAGACAATAAAGAGGTTGAAAAAGTTGAAGCAGCCATAAAAGAAGATGGTCCGCAGGCCTATTTCAGCACTCTGCCAATCGTTGAAATGAATAAGGCTGTCTGTGAGGCAGGCGTGCCTTGTTACATCTCTAACTCGGCAGGTTTATACCTTTGTAACTATATCTTTTATGCGGTCAGACATTATACTGAGATTAATAAGCTCAATCTAAAGGCCGGCTTTGTTCATATCCCATATATTCCGGAGCAGGTCGCGGTTAAGCAGCGGCCGTCCAAGTTTCCAAGCATGGATTTAAGATTGGTGGTAAAGGCCTTAGAAAAAATGATTGAAGTTATCTCTTCAGCATAAGCCTGGCCAGTGCCGCTGGCGGTAAATGGTATTTATGGTTACGCCAGACCACCAATGTTACAGCCCCAAAATCACTGTGGATCTAAAGGGGTTTTGGGGTGCTGTGTTGAATAAGAGTAGGGTGTAAATAAAATTTCGGGTATGAAAATAGTTTTGGAGGTGAAATTGTTGCAAGAGCTATTTAAACAAGGGCTTGAAATGGCCAGGCAACTGGGTGCCAGCTATGCCGATGTTCGTTTAGTTGACCGGCATAAACAGCCTATAATCATTCGCAACGGTCGAATTCAGGATATTTCTTTTTCTGAAAGCAGGGGTGTCGGAGTACGGGTCATGGTCAATGGAGCCTGGGGATTCTCGGCCTGTGCAGAGATATCTGAGCAGAACTTATTAGCTACAGTAAAGGAAGCCATTGCTATAGCCCGGGCCAGCGCCATGGTTCAGGCTGAGCCAATTGATTTAACGCCAGTTGAAGGCCTGATAGATTACTATGCTACACCATTTAAACTAGATCCTTTTGAAATGGATTTGGAGAAACAGATAGAATACTTAATGGAGCTTGATAAAGGACTGCGGTCTAACGAAGATGTAAAAATGTCTATGACCAGATTACATGCAGTAAAGCAACATAAGTTGTTTATGAGTACTGAAGGGCATTGCATTGAGCAAGATTTAATGGAAACGGGAGTGGCTTTACAGGCCACAGCCATGGGTAATGGTGATGTGCAACGCAGATCGTATCAGGATACTATCACCGGTGGCTTCGAATTCTTAGAAGAAAAGTATCAATTTTTAGATAACAGATCGCTGCATGATATAGCCGGTGATCTGTCTAATGAAGCATCAGATCTGCTTAAGGCAGATGTATGCCCCATAATTGAAGGGGATCTGATTTTGGGAGGACAACAATTAGCCCTGCAAATTCATGAATCCTGCGGCCACCCAATTGAATTGGATCGAGTTTTAGGCTATGAAGCTAGTTTTGCTGGCACGAGCTTTTTGACACCGGACAAGCAAAACAATTTCAAATATGGTTCTGAAGATGTCAATCTGTTCATCGATGCTACCATACCTCGAGCACTTGGCTCTTTTGGTTACGATGATGAAGGGATTCGAGCTCAAAGAGCACAGATTGTGGAAAAAGGCATCTTCAAAGACTATTTAACCTCGAGAGAGACTGCGGCAATAATTGGGCAGGAAAGTAATGGCACTTGTTTGGCAGAGGGTTTCAATAATTTACCTATGGTTAGAATGACTAATGTCAATATTGAACCAGGAGACTGGACCCTGGCTGAAATAATTAAAGATACAGATCACGGAATCTTCATGGATGGGTCTAAGAGTTGGAGCCTGGATGATAAACGGCTTAATTTTCATTTTGGCTGCGAGATAGCTTATGAGGTTGTCGATGGTGAAATCAAACGCATGCTGAGAAATCCTGCTTATACAGATATGACTCCTCATTTCTGGGGCGGCTGTGATGCAGTTGCTGATGAAAGTGAGTGGAATGTCTGGGGCTTACCCAGCTGCGCTAAAGGTGAGCCGGTTCAAATCGCTCATGTCGGCCATGGCTCTGCCCCGGCTCGTTTTAAGAATATTAAAATGGGGGTGGGACACTGATGTTAGGAAGAGAAAAAAGTATTGAAATACTGCAAAAAGCTCTGCAATACTCTCAGGCTGATCAGACCGAAGCCAAAATAGTGGGTGAAAACTTCAATTTAACCAGATTTGCTAATTCAACTATCCATCAAAATCTTAATCGCATAAATTCAGAATTACAGGTTAGGGTGGCAATCGGAAGTAAAATGGGAACAGCTTCCACCAATAACCTGGACGACGAGTCGATTAAAAAGGTTGTTGAAAAAGCCAGCCTGATGGCCAGAATGCAGGAGGACAATCCGGATCTCAGCTCATTACCCGGTGTTTCTGAATATCAGGAAACCAAAAATTACTATCAGTCAACAGCTGATTATACAGCTGAGCAGCGTGCTGCTGACGTAGCGGTCATTGCTAAGCAGGCCGATAAAAAGGGTTTTAAAATATTTGGCTCCCATGTCACTACTGAAGAAGAACTGGCTGTAGTCAATTCTTTAGGGGTCGAGGCTTATGATGCCAGTACCTATGCCTACTTAAGGACAGTCATTGAAGGCCCCAATGGAACTGGTTATGCCGATTTTCTGGATCGTGATGTTACTAAAATTGATGCTGCTGCAATAGGCAGAGAGGCCGTTGCCAGATGTGCTATGGCTCAAAATCCCCAAGCCCTGCCTACGGGTGAATACGAAGTGGTATTTTTACCCTATGCTGTGGCCGATATCATCCGGTTTCCGGCGTATATTGGCTTTGGCGGTCAGGCTTTGGAAGAGGGCCGAAGCTATATGGCTAAAAACATCGGCAAAAAAATTGTTGGTCAAAATATCTCCATTTGGGACGATGGCTTTAATCCCCAAACCCTGAATATGCCTTTCGATTGCGAAGGTGTGGCTAAAAAACGGGTTGAGATCATTAAAGAAGGGGTGGCAACCGGGGTTGTTTACAGCTCTGCTACTGCTGGGAAATACGGTAAACAAGCTACTGGCCATGCCCGTTATCGCAGAGGAAGCAACTATGAAAGTCCAGCCAATCTGGTTATGGCAGCTGGTAATTCCAATGTGGAAGAGATGATCAAAAAAACCCGAAAAGGGTTATTGGTTACCCGCTTCCATTATACCCATTGTCCAGAGCCTGGAGAGGTTGTCATGACTGGGACCACCAGGGATGGCATATTCTACATTGAAAATGGCGTGATTAAGCATTCGGTAATGAATATGCGTTTAACAGACAGTGTATTGCGCATGCTCAGTAATGTAGATATGATCTCCAAAGAACGCAAACTGCAGCGTGATTGGTGGAGTACCTTTACTTCGCTGCTCCCGGCTATTCATGTCACCAATGTCAAATGGACAGGGAGTACCTCGTTCTAATAACAGTACCTACAGGTTTGCTGAATATACTCAGCAAACCTTTTTTTGTTGCCAATAAATTGTAAAACGTATCCCATTATAGTCAATTACATTAATTGTTTTACAGTGTTTTTCAGTCCTTCCTGTTACTTTTCTATTAATAGCTAATAGAGGGTAAAATTTAATCTGAAAACATGATTTAGGTTATTTTTAAATAAAATTAAGATAAAATATGTTTTATTCTGTTTAGATTTCTGTTAATGTATAAAAGGAACCTTAAATTAGGACTGGTGCTTTTACTGTAAATCAGCTATGCTGTACTGATCAGCTGGCCTGGCAACTATTATGGGAGTATTAAGATGTATAGATCAAATGAGGGTTTGACAATTATAGAGATACTGGCTGTTTTAGCAATTCTAACAGTTATTTTTACCATAGCCGTCCCTAAAATTACTACCACGGTATCTAATGCTAAAGAACTAACACTATTGCGGGATATGGAACGCATCCTGCAGGCCCTGCAGAGATACTGCACCGAGCAGGAGATCTTAAGCAGTGCCAAAGACTGCCAATTAAACGACCTGATTGTAAGCGGTGAAACATGGCATGGGGCTGACGAGAGCAATCAAAGCCCAGTAGTTCAGTCAGCATTGGATAGATATGTCCAAGATACTGTTCCCAGTTATTTTTCTATTACAATTACCGTAGACAGCGACAACTGGCTGACGCCAGATAATTATGGCTGCGTATCTATCAGGTATCCTTCAGTTAAGGCTGATGGCTCCCGGCAGTATTCAGGTGGTCTGAGACCGACAGATTTTGCAGAGCAAATCTTTACGGAAGCTGGTTGGGCTGACTATATCAATCAGCATCAGGCAGAACCTGTTAAGTTCATACTTGATGTTGATGGTGACGGTGCAGATGGTCATCAGGATTTTTTGGTTGGAAACATATATTTTGAGCTAAATCCCACTCATAGCCATCAAGCCGATTCAACCGAGTTGATTGAAGGTACTGATGGAGATGATATTTTACACGGTACCCCTGACGCTGATAAGATCTATGGTTATGCTGGCAATGACATGATCTATGGCTACGCTGAAGATGATATCATTGATGGCGGCAGTGGTATTGATACAGCTGTATTTAGCAGCTATTGGGTCTACTATAGCATAACAGGGGAAGAGCCCTATATTATAACAGGCCCGGAAGGAACAGATGCCTTAATCAGTATTGAACACTTAAAGTTTCTCGATCGTACCTTTACAACAGAAGATTTTGAAGATGAGATCGAAGAATTATTTGTTTATGGCACAGATGGCGACGATTACCTTAGCGGGCGGTGGTGTGAAGAAGATATTTTTATCGCCAGTGCCGGTATTGATGTAGCAGAAACTGATCTGATAGGGTTCGATACCATCGTTTTCGATGGCCCTCGAGCAGATTATACTATTAACGAAGGTCTCTGGCTCTCAGAAAGCTCGGTAAGCGATGGCCATGGTAATATAACCAAGTTTGTAGCTCTTTACGGGATCAAACTGCAGTTTACAGATCAGGTGTATTATGCTCGTTAGCTGAATCTAATCAACTATCGTACACCATTAAATGTAACACTAGCCCGTGGCTAACATATAAGATTAGATCAAGAAAGCAAAAAGCTGCTCAAGGATAATATGGTATATCTTTGAGCAGCTTTTACATATGGCAAAGTGT
>JANQLZ010000138.1 GCA_028280325.1 Bacillota bacterium | reverse complement strand
CAAGCTGCGATGCTATATAACAAAGGTACAGAATATCAGATTGCCGCTCCATCGGTTTGGGGAGCTTTGTATCTGGTAGGCAGCGAGGATTTAGCCGATACCCAAGAGTTAGCCGGTAAAGAGATAGTTTTAATTGGTAAAGGCTTAGCCCCCGATATTATGATCAGGGATTTGCTGACTAAGAATGGCTTAGACCCTGATAAAGATGTTGTTTTAACCTACCTGTCAGGCCCACAAGAGTTGTTGCAGAGTGTGATTGCCAAGCGCTATAATCTGGCTGTTTTACCAGAGCCATTAGCTACCACAGCAATGATTAAAAACAACGAGTTGAAAAGGGTACTTGACTTTCAGCAGGAGTGGCAGGAACTGACTGGCAAGGAAAGCTATCCGCAAGCCAGCCTGGTAGTAAGCAAGGCTTTTGCTGATGAGCATCCGGAATTAGTGGCCGACTTTTTGGAGAAATATCAGGCTTCTATTGAATGGGCTAATGCCAATCCTGAGGAGCTAGGCGCATATGCAGAAGAGTTGGAAATAGGTCTGGCTGCTGCTGTGGTAAAAAAATCTGTAGCTGCATCTAATTTAAAATACTCTTTGGCCAGCGATGTAAAAGATGAAATAGATGCCTACTTCCAGGCCCTCTATGAGATTATTCCAGAATCGGTTGGCGGTAAATTGCCTGATGAAAACATTTACTACAATGTTGAAAAATAAGAATAGAAGAACTGAATTAATAATTGGAGTACCTTTTTTACTTCTGATATGGCATTTAATAGCAATGGGTGTGGGAAATATAAATATATTTCCCACGCCTTTAGCAGTTATAGGGTCTTTAGCAAATATAGTTACTTCTCCTAATTTCTTTACTGTTGTGACTATGACCTTATCCAGGGTATTAGTGGGTTTAACACTTTCTTTTTGCCTGGCCCTGATTTTAGGGTTGATCAGTGTCAATTCCCGTTTTGTTAAATCAATGCTCAATCCTCTGGTTTCAGTTATGAAAGCGATTCCGACCATAGCTATTACAGTACAATTAATAATCTGGCTTGGCCCATTTCAGGCTCCGCCAGCTGTGGGTTTTATTGTAATTTTTCCACTATTGTACTCTGCTGTAGTTGAAGGATTAGAGAATATTGATTTAGATATCATAGAGATGGCCAATGTTTATAATGTGCCTAAAGTCCATCGTATTAAACATATCTACTATCCATCAGTGGTATCTTACTTATCAGCTGCACTGGCTGGTTCGATAGGTCTGTGCATTAAGGTAATAATTTCAGCAGAATATATCAGTACGACCCGTAATTCAATGGGTGATGGAATCTATTATGGTTTTGCTTATTTTAATATGGCTGAGGTTTGGTCCTGGGCTGTGGTTGCCATTATTACATCTGCAGTATTGGAGCTGCCTTTAAGACAGCTTAAAAAGAGAATCTGTCAATGGAGAGAAGTAGATTAAAATGTATAAAATAGAAAACTTAAACCACAGCTTCAACAGTCACGCAGTGCTCCAAGACATCAACTTGCAGGTCAGCTCAGGTTGTATAGTATCTATTTTAGGGCCATCTGGCTGCGGGAAAACGACGTTTTTACGAATCATGGCTGGAATTATTAAGCCAAATTCGGGTACCCTACATAATTTTGACCAGAACAGCAGCTTTGTTTTTCAGCATCCCCGTCTTTTGCCGTGGAACACGGTCTTTGATAACATTAAACTTGTGTTACATGATAAGGTTGCTGATTCGGAGATACCCACATTAATAAGTAAGGCTCTGGAAATGGTAGAGCTAACCGAGGTAGCGGATTCCTATCCTTTAAAATTAAGTGGGGGAATGAAACAACGAGTGGCTATTGCCCGGGCTTTAGTGTTTCCTGCAAAATTGATGTTTTTAGATGAGCCATTTCAGTCTTTGGATTTTGACCTTAAGCAGCGTTTAATGAGGCAGTTGTTGCCGCTGTGGAGTGAGCAAAAGTACACTGTATTTATTGTTACCCATGACATTAGGGTAGCTACAGCCATGGGAGACATAATTTATCTGCTGGGTAACAGGCCTAGTAGTATCATAAAGGAATTAAAAAATCCAGTCAGTAGATCAGACCGGCTGGTTAAGAATGGAGCCAATTTAATTGAAATTGAAAATGAGGTATATGCTAGTTTATCTGAAAACTAAGATTACCCCTTTAATTTTTTGTAATATTAAAATTGTGTCACATTTATTAAATTAAATACATTTATGATATAATACTAATTGGGTACTTTTTGCCTTATGCGTGTAGACTAAGTTGTTATATTTGATGTTTTTAGGGAGAGCATTGTTTAATCAGTAACAAAAAAGTGAAGAATGAAATATATATATAATAATAACATACAAATATTAAAACGGGACAAAAAGGTTTTTTAAGGGGATTTAAAATGAAAAAGTGGAAAGCTCTTGAGCAAAAGAGTAAGTATAATTTTAAATTTGGACGACCATATCATAATCCAAAAAAATCTAATAAAAAATTTGCGTATAAATCAGTTTCAGAGTTTTTAAAAAGCAAGATTTTTTTGGCGGGGCTTACTGCAATATTTATGGTCGCCATCTTATTTGCAGGTATATACTATCATAACAACAGATTATTGGTGGTTTATGCGAATGGTGAGGCCATAGGTTATGTTACCGAACAGGAACAGTATGCAAAAATAATTGATATTTTAAAACAGGCTGGTCCTGCGTCCTGTGACGCCATGTTAATTGAGGAAGAGATTTTACCTCCTGTAATGGATACATCCAAGCTGATGATGGAGTCTAATGATGTTTCTGCCACTGCCAGCAGCGCTACCATGTCTATCGCGGCAGAACCTGAGACGGAGGCTGCAACCCAGTATGAGATAACTACAGAACTTAAAGTAGAAACTGTTTGGAAACGCCCGGCTGAGCTTCAAGAGCTAACAGTGGCTGCGCTTTTAAGCTCGGTCAATATCGAAGTAAATGCTGCCGTAATTTCCATTGATGGTCAAGAGGTGGCAGTGTTGGCTAATGAGCACGAAGCCAATGAGATCTTAGATATTATTGTTAAAGGTTTTACTACCGAACGTGGAGGCAGTGAAATTTTAGATTATAACATTAAAGAAGATGTAAAAATTGAACTTAAGCCGGTAGTAGCCAGCTCGGTTATCAGCCGGAACGATGCTTTAAACCTGATAAGCACTGGCTATACCCAACGCAAGGTTCATGTTGTTCAGCGTGGTGACTCTCTGTGGTCTATAGGAAATGAAAATGGCATGACGGTTAAGGAAGTCAGGGAGTGCAATCCCGACCTGAAGAGCGGTATATTAATGCTCGGTCAAAAAATAGCTGTCGAGCCCATAGTCCCTTATGTTAATATTGAAACATCCGAGCGTTTGACAACATATGAATATGTTAATTTTAAAACTGTTTACCAGGAAGACAGTTACATGTATACCTGGCAGAGCAAAACATTGAAATCCGGGGTTAAGGGTAAAAACGAAGTCGTGTACGATATTGTCAAGTTAAATGGCAGAGAGGTGTCACGAGAGAAGATATCGAGTACTGTACTCTCTGACCCGGTTACCCGAATTGTTGCTAAAGGAACCAAAATACCCGAAGCTACCGGAACAGGATCTTTTATCTGGCCGGTTGATGGCGGAGGAACAATTTATTGCAAATTTGGTTGGACAGGACGCCGTTACCATTATGGCTTAGATATTGCTACACCAACCGGAACCAATATTTTCGCTGCCGATGATGGGGTAGTAACTACTTCTAGTTATGGGGCTTTATATGGATACTATATTATTATCGATCATGGCAATGGTTACAGCACTGTCTATGCCCATAATAGCAGACTTATTGCCAAAGTAGGGCAGAAGGTCACTAAAGGAACAGTAATCTCCAAGTCGGGCAGTACCGGCAACAGTACCGGACCCCATCTTCATTTTGAGATCCGCAAAGACGGAAAACGCTACAACCCACTCAATTATTTCAGCTAGAATGAAAGCTGCTTCAATAGAGGCAGCTTTTTTAGTTTAGCATGCTTAGTTCAGGTTTTAATTTTGCAAAGCTTTAATTCCACAGTCTGAAATCTGAATAGCTGTGGAATAAATAAATTTTTATAGATATTGTTTACATGTATATTCAAGAAGAGCATAATATATTATGTATTATGTAGTAGGAGGTATTTTAATGGACTTAAAATCGTGGAAGAAGCAATTACAACAACTAGCATTAAACCATGTGGAATTTAATGTTCCCATGTCTGAATATACATATTTTAAGATTGGTGGAAATGCCGATGCCTTTATTATTTTAAAAAGCGCATCTGAGTTGAAAAAGATAAAAAAATGGAGTCTTAAACATAAGATTCCGTTGACACTTATCGGCAATGGCACAAACCTACTGGTCAGTGACAAGGGTATTCGCGGCATCGTAGTAAAAATTGACTGCGATATGTCTGAAGTAAAGGTAAACGATAATCTAATAGTTGCCGAAGCAGGTGCTTTATTATCTAAAGTTGCTCAAACAGCTTTAGATCACAGCCTGACAGGGTTTGAATTTGCTTCAGGAATTCCGGGCAGTATTGGCGGAGCAGTGTATATGAATGCCGGTGCCTATGATGAAGAGATGAAGAATATTGTGAGTAAAGCGTCGGTGATTACTGTAGATGGAAACCTTGAGGAGTGGGATAAAGAGAGGCTGAGCTTAAACTATCGGAGTTCTGCTGTGGCTAAGGAGAGGGCGATTATTACCTGTGTAGAACTTAGTTTGCAAAAAGGAAATCAACAATCTATTGAGGCCAAAATGAACAAGCTTAACAGGTGGCGGCGAGAGCGCCAGCCGCTGGCAATGCCCAGTGCAGGCAGCACTTTTAAAAGGCCGCCAGATATTGCTGGCAGTTATCTGATCGATCAGGCCGGGCTAAAAGGATATACAATCGGTGGCGCCCAGGTTTCTACCAAACATGCCGGCTTTATTGTCAATGCCGGGGGTGCTACGGCTCAAGATGTACTGGATTTAATGGCTTATGTCCAGAAAACTGTCTATAGTAAGTACAATATTTTACTCGAACCTGAGGTCAGATTGATTGGTGAAAAGATGGACACGGATTTAGTGCTGCCAGAACATTAATTTTTGTTTTACTGCTTCTTTCCACTGAGGCTCCCATAATTAAACCCAGCTTGGCGTCAAACGCAAAAAAATTTGCAAACATATACTGGTTGTATAATGTTTGTCAAATTTTTTTTCTATTCCTTAATCTAGGCTCAATTCTGTGAGCCACGGCATAATGTTACTTTCAGGCGTTTATTAGCATTCCCCACGAAGAATCTTGTGTTTACACTTTAATGGTTATAGTTTTTCTGCTATTATTTCCTAATTAAGATATTGCAGTAATTACACTTTTTATTGTAGGTGCTATACCATGCTGCTTAAAGATGTATCAACTGTATATTATCTATGTTAGAAATATTAGCTATTCCTTGATTGAGGCTCAATTCTGTGAGCCACGGTATTACCTTATGTTTCGTCGTTTAGAAAGGTCTTTCCACTGAGGCTCCCATAATTGAGCTATATCTGCGTCAAAATAAAAATCTGCTTAAAGATATACTACTCGTATTATCTTTATCACAG
>JANQLZ010000085.1 GCA_028280325.1 Bacillota bacterium | reverse complement strand
GTTCTGCGCAAAAGGAGGCTATACGAGGTAGTATGCCGAGTGCGCAAAGAGCCAGGCGATTTGAAAATAATCGCTACCTCAAACCAAATACATAATATTAACGCAGAGAGCGGACTTTTTCAGCAGCCTCGGCCTGTTCCCATTGTTGTCGTTACAATTGATATCAAGAAGGTTAATTTGTAATTTACTTAATTTTTCCATTTATAATAACTATCAAACTTCTACTCACAATAGATAATTTAACCTAAATTTTATAAACATTAGTAATTTACACATTAACTTTACTAATTTTTATCAATAATATATACCAATTCACCCTTTAAATCGACCAATCAAGAAATTTTATACATTTTAATAATTTTATGATATATTTAAAGGGTAAAATATAATATTGCAAAAGGAGAACAAATTATGAAAGACGATTTAAAACTATTTTCTAAAGAGAGCTTACTAAACTATTTTACAGATAAAAAAGACCAAATTAAAACACATATATTAAATTACAAAATGCCGGTTATTACTGATCCTGATGACTACACCAAAAAGATCATTGCCAAAAACAGGGTCGATTCAATCATTGTTAATTTCACTGACAGCAGAACAGAATACAGAAAAGCCATAACTGACCCCAATAAAGTTTTTATTTCAGTTAAAATACCCTTTTCTGGCGATAAAAAATTATTCTATCTATGTCCGCCAGATTTTCCGGAACAGGATCTTCCTTATGGAAGAGTAGGGACTAAATTCTTGATCCTGAACTTTAATGCTGATATTAATACACCCAATGAAAAACATACCGAATGTTTAAAAGTAGCTCTGTCTAACCTGGAAAGCTGTATCTGGTTTGTGAACAAGGAAGTGGAATCATTTAATGCCTGGCTGGACCAAGAGATCAGAGCCTTTGTTGAAGAGAGAATAGAAAAAAACAGAAGGCTAAAAGACACTGTTGACAGTTTTAGAATCATTTAATAAAGCAATCAGCATCCTCAGGTGCAGGCCGAAAAAAATCTTGGTCAGTCTAAATTGTTGTAGTTAAAATAGGGTAGTTCTTACTCAGTGAACTACCTTATTGGGAACTCCAGCAACAGTTGAAACAAAGCTGAACACATTATCATAGTTATCCCCGACCATAATATTTACCCCAATACATTGGGACCTTATCTGATTATCCTCTAATTTCCTAATATTCGCTGAGCACCTTTAATACTATAGCTTTTCTAAGATAAAATCTAGATCCTGGATATCAGTTTTCAGTGCGGCGAATAGATCTCCAATTTGGTTAAGCCGGTCCTTCATCGTGAAAAAATTGAAGTCATTTACATCTATCCCACGGCTCAACTCCTGCCAGGTAACCGGGGTAGAAATCAATCCATTTTCAACTGCTCGTGGAGAATAAGCGGTGACAATAGTCTTGTTTTTCCACATCTGCAAGTAATCGAAATATAATTTTCCTTCTCTGTTTTTAATAAGTCTCTCGATTGTTATTTTGTCTTTATAGTTTTGGGCAAAATATTCTGCAAAAAAGTAATTCAGCTTCCGGGCTTCGGAATAGTTATACTTTGCTCCAACAGGTATGTAAACCTGAATCCCGGTTTTACCGGAGGTTTTGGCATAGCTGCGAATGTTTAGTTTATGAAGTGTTGCATGTACTAACAGCGCAACCTCGACTACCTGGTCAAAATTCTGCCCTTTGGAAGGATCCAGATCAAAAACCAGGTTTTCAGGATTATCAGGTTTATCATAGGTATTGAAAGTAGTATGAAACTCCAGTGCTGCTTGATTGGCAAACCATAACAATGTATCCACACTGTTTAAAGAAAGCTCTACCCAATCAGGGGCATAGTCAGGCAGATTTTTCTGGTAGAAGTTTTTGCTGTTTATTCCATCAGGATACCTGATGACCGTGAGCTTTCTGTTTTGAGCATGTTTTAAGATGTAGGGTGACAGCTCATAGATATAATTGATGTAGTCAATCTTTTTTATCCCCAGTTTGGGCCATAGTATTTTATCAGGATTAGATATATTCATATGCTAATTTCCTCTCCATTGGCATGATTTGGCGATAAATCACTGAATCCCAAGATTTGAGGGTGACGCAGCTTGCCGCTGTTCGACCACTCCAAAAATTTTATCCAGCAGGTAATCATCGGCTTTATAAATACAGTAGACTCGCTTTGAGGCAAATTGGCAAACGGGCTCTGCTCTACAATCAGAGGGCTTAGACTCTCGGATAACAATGCTATATCTCTTTGAGATAAGCCCGAATAGACATTCCCTACAAAATAAAGATCTTTGTCTCGATATACCCCTACCAACAGCGACTTAATTCTGTCTCCATCCAGTCTAACTCCACCAACAACAGCCAGCATCTTCTTCATAACCTTAATTTTAAACCAATCCTCATGCTTTTTCTGAGGAAGGTAGCAGCTATCTGCTTTTTTCGATACTATCCCCTCATATCCCAGGCTTTTCACCTTTTCAAACAGTGCACGGCCATCGCTGTAGTAATCGCTGTATACAAAAGTATTATTCTGGCCGGTACATTCTTTTAAAATTCGTTTCCGTTCTAAAAGTGATCTCCGGGTCAAGTCTTTATCGTTATAACTGACAATATCAAACATGACATATGTCAACGGGTAATTAGCTACATTTGACTTTATTTTTTGCTCGGTACTACTTCTTGATCTCAATAATATATCATGGAAGGAATGTTTATCACCGTTCCACACCGTCAGTTCCCCATCAATGATAGCTGAATCACCTTTAAATACTTCTGTCAGACCTGTGATCTCCGGAAATTTAGCCAGTATATCATTGCCTTTTTTAGTATACAGTTCAAACTGACCTGCTCTGTATTTCAGTATTCCCCTGACGCCATCGAATTTTAATTCATGTATCCAATCACCTGTCTGGGGGATTTTAGTTGTTTTGATTGGCTCCATAGGTTCAAACTCTAGCACTAGCGTGACCCGGTTCTTCTATTAGCTTTTTTGTTTTCTTTTAAACTAGCCTGAAGCGCGGACATCAGGTCAACTACGTTATTAGCAACCTGGGGCTGGACTTTGACATCAACAGCTTTACCCTGAATTTTATTCTGAATGATCTGATGTAACGATTTGCGGTACTCATCCTGATACTTTTCTGGATTGAAATTTGTTGTCAACTGGTCGATGAGCTGTACAGCCATTTCCAGCTCCCTGGGGTCAGCAGCAACATTCTGGGGCAAACCGGGCACCTGGCCGATATCTCGAATCTCATCCGGATAAAAAAGAGTTTCCAGCATCAAAGCATTTTGAAAAACCCGCAGTGCAGCTAAAGACTGCTTATTGCGAATAGTTATTTTGGCCAGAGCAATTCTGCCAGTGTCACTCATGGCTTTTCTGAGCAGATTATAGGCCTTTCCTCCCCTTTCAGGTGACAGGTAATAGGTTTTTCCGAAAAAGACAGGGTCAATCTGGTTGAGATTGACAAAGTCGACTATGTCAATTGCTCTCTCCAAAACCTCTGCTTTGGCTGCCTTAAAATCTTCTTCTTTCATGATAACAAATCGGTCTTTTTCATACTCAAAGGCCTTAACTATTTCATCTTCTTTGACCTCTCTCCCGCAGTGTTCACAGAATTTTTTGTACTTGACAGGTGTATTGCATTCTTTATGAAGCTGACGGAATCTAAGGTCCTTATTTTCTGTAGCAGCAAACATTTTTATCGGTATATTGACCAGTCCAAAACTGATAGAACCCTTCCACATGGTATGCATAACGATTCTCCTTTGTTATATTATGTAGTTAGGGTTTCCTATCATAAAAGTATTTATAAAAAAAAAGAGTAGCAAATAAGATAAAAGCTTTGTCCATTCTAAAATATAAATTATTAGATTAGGGAAAGCAATTCAATTTCAGATTATTAAAAAACCAGAAAATTGCTGTTAACCGCTTATTCTGTCCAGGCTCTTGTCTATTCCTCTATATGTAATTAAGTAACTGATTGAACGAGGAAAATGATGTTATACCCATCACACCTGACAAAGTGAACCAGGTATGTTATGGATAGGGGTAACTGGTACTTCCAAAAATAAAAATTCTAAACCTACTAACTGTAAGTTTAGAATCAACGGAGGCTTTAGTGTACAATCCTGTAATTGGCTGTTTGCAGTCGGTATTGTTCGGGAGTGGTGTCCGCTGAGAACTGCAATAATGCTACAGTTTGGCTATAAATTCATTTAAAGGCTGATCAATATTGTTGTCTTTAATATCTTTTTGGGCTAATTTAACTATGGCTACTGTAGTGCTTTTCTCAGTAGGGTATTGCTGAATATTGCCTTTAGGATCACCGCAGGTTATAACCCAGGCGATGCGGGGTAAACTATGCTGTTGGCAATAGGTACGAACAGCAGGAGTGATGTTCCCAGCCCACATCGGGGTGCAGAGTATGACTAAATCATAGTTGTCGGGATTGTACTTGGGCGGCATGAGTTTAGTACGCCTTTGTTTTATCGCACCATATGCCCCTCTGAAAAAACCAATAAAACCCCTGTAGCTGCGACTATCAATGATCTCTTCACAATCGGCATTTATGAGATTAGCCAGTTTAGCGGCGACTGCTTTGGTATTACCTGTTCGGGTAAAATAAACGACAAGCTTTTTTGAGTTATCCTCCATTAAATTACCTCCTAAAAATATGAATACCTGCTGAATAAGTATTGCGACAAATAAATACATTTGACAGTGAGCCAAAAACTCCTTCCTTAAAAAAATATTAACTTAAATATTGTATTAAAACCAGGCAATTGTGGTATAATTGTTGTGAGCAAAGGAGGTTTTGCCAATGACAGACGAGAAAAAGACTTGCCACGATGAATGCTGCGAAGAAGAAACAATGGAGGTTATAACCATCACTTTAGAAGATGATTCTGAAGTAGATTGTTATGTGATCTTAACTTACGAATTAGATGGCAAAGATTATATTGCGTTGCTACCAGAAGATGCTGATGAGATTTTACTGTATACCTACAAAGAGTTAGAAGACGGCGACTTAGAGCTTGAGAATATCGAAGACGATATGGAGTTTGAACGTGCCGCAGAAGCATTTCATGCTTTATACGAAGATGAAGCTTGTGATTGTGAGTGCGATGACGAGGATTGTGATCAAAATCCGGAAACCTGTGAGTGCGACAATCACAAATAAATAATAGTACATAATAAATCTATAATGGCCTTATTTTCAATTGTTTCTGGTTGACGATAAGGCTGTTTAGGTTTATAATATATACCTGCATGCACCCATAGCTCAGCTGGATAGAGTAACGGACTTCGAATCCGGGGGTCGCAGGTTCGAATCCTGCTGGGTGCGCCAGAAAAAAGCACTTCGAAAGAAGTGCTTTTTTCAACGATATGAACCTA
>JANQLZ010000063.1 GCA_028280325.1 Bacillota bacterium | reverse complement strand
AATTTGTCCATAAATTGTTGGGCTTTCACAACGTCCTGTTGCTCACACAGAATTCTTAAAAACGTTCATCTCTTAGTACTATCTTCTTATACATGTTTAGTGCTTATGTGATATTTACTACCTCTAGTTGAGCTCATTTAATTGCTTTAAGCTTAGCCTATATATTGACCCCTATGTAATTTAAAATAGAAAACCATGAAAAAGAGTAGTTATTGTAATGTTGCAGTCAATTACTTCTACTAAAAATAGAACTATGCTTAAACAGACCGCTTCCGATTCACGTTAAGTATATAAGTCTTTATTAAAGTACATAAGCTCTCCTTGGATTTGGATTAATAGTGATATACATAACTGATATTTTGTTAATGTAACCACAGCTGGCTATTTCCAAACAATCGTTCAGCTATTGTTCTAGCCATTGTTCATGCAATCGTTCCAGCCATTGTCCAAACGGGAGCACAGTGGAACGAAGTTCTAACTGACCGCCTAACAGTATCATTATACCTAGGCTCACAGAATTAATGATAGATCAAGGAAAAGTGAAAATCTGTGATAAAGATAATACGAGTAGTATATCTTTGAGCAGATTTTTGCTTTGACGCAGAGATAACATTAATTATGGGAGCACAGTGGAACGAAGAGTATACCCCCAAAATGTGTTATAATAATACTATGCCATCACAAAGTAGGGATCATGATGCTTAAAATAGATTTTCAGCCTTTCCCCTGTTTAAAAACAGAGCGTTTAATATTGAGAAAGATCGTTTATGAGGATCAGCAAGAGGTTTTTGAGCTATTGTCAAATAAAAATACAGCGTTCTTTTTTCAAAGGCCTTATGCCCAAAATATGGATGATGCAAGTGATTTTATCCAGAAAATCTTTGCCGGTATTAAAGCAGATGAATGGATTTTTTGGGGAATATCCCTGCTGGGTCAGCAACAGCTGATTGGCACAATTTGCCTGTGGAATATAGATAAAGTAAACGATAAAGCTGAAATAAGCTATGAACTGTTGCCCGAATATCAGAAGAAAGGCTACATGAAAGAAGCACTGACAGCCGTAGTAACCTATGGATTTCAAAAAATGAAACTTAAAACTGTCGAGGCTTATACGAAACGCAACAATATTTCTTCAATAAAATTGTTAGAAAAGAGCAATTTTGTCATTGACCATCCTACCCTTAAAGAAGTGGATCCCCATGAATGGAATGACCCCGATTCTATTGTCTACAAGTTAAGCAATAAAGTAAAAAAAGGGTCATGCGGCAACTAATCTCTTCTGTCAGCCGGTCTGGCCGCCCCCCAAAAGTCACATAGACTTAACAGGTATCGTGATAGACACCATCGTTACTCAATCTTATTCTGCAAAATGCTTCCCACTGAATTATTTCATTATCTAAAGTTAAGTTTAATCATACTTAAAGATACTGATTAATCTTCAGACTCTTAGCCTGATTTTTCATTTTAAAACTACCATTAAAGGAAATTTTATATAACTTTATTTATTGTAAATAAAGGATATTTTAATTTTATTTAAAGTAGTTGACAATGGTCATTTAGAACCGATAGTATAAATAGATAAAAGGTATTTAGCATAAGAATTTAGCGTGAGGTTCTTAATTATGAGATCTAAGTATAACTTTGCTAAACCGTTGGTCTTAATTATAATTTGCTCTTTACTGTTGATTACCATTACTGCTGATTGGTGGCAGAAACCGCAAAAAGGGTTACAGGGGATTAATGAATACGATAAAAATCTTGAGTTAGCTCTCCAATTTATTGAGGAAAAACTGTCTGGGCCATCAAAGGGTATCTATACTAACTATCTTCCCAGCAATAAGCGTAAAGAACACGCTACAGGTCATGAGATTTTGGCGGAATCTGAAGGATTAATCATGTCTTTCTATCTGAAAACCAGGGAACAGCAAAAATATGACTGGCATTTTGATTTTTTGACAGAGAAAATGATATCTCCTACCAATAGCTTGCGGTGGAGAGTTAGTGAAGATACACGCTCAGGTTCCAATATTTCAGCCTCAGTTGATGATTTAAGAGTGATCAGGGCTTTATTCGAAGGCTATCAGTTGTGGGGTAACAGTAAATATCAGCAGCTATATTTGAAGCTGGAAAAAGCTCTACGGCAGAAAAGTGTGGTAGACAGTTATCTGGTTGATTACTATCATCAGGATTTACCGGCATCAGTTATTACTCTATCTTATCTGGATTTAAAAACAATAAAGTTGTTGACTAATATCAATAGTGAATGGGATAATGTATATAAATCTTCTCTGAGCATCATTAAGAGGGGTTTTATCAGCGATTCTTTACCGATGTATTATAAACAGTATGATCTGAATCGTGAAAACTTTGTTCACGATGATACGATAAACCTGATCGACTCTTTGCTGACTCTATTGCATCTGGCTGAGGTCAATCAGCATAGTGATTTATCTATTGACTGGTTAAAAGAGCAGATCTCTGTTCATGGAAGACTGTATTGTGTTTATGATCTGGATTCTGGTGAGCCCAGTCCAGCTCAGCACTATGAGAGTACAGCAGTTTATGCGATTGCCATGAGGGTTTGTCTGGTTCTTGATGAGTATGAGCTATACCATACTCTGGCAGCAATGATGCTGGAATTGCAGGTTATGGATTTAAATAACGAAGTATACGGGGCATTTGCCGATGGACGATCTCTCCAAGCATACTCCTATGATAATTTACAGGCTATATTGGCATTGAAGGGATATAACAGAAAATGAAAAAAAAGTATACCAGTGACATAATATTTATTTTGTTTATGGTAGAGCTGTATATTATAACAATTATTTTTTACGAGCTGAATCTAACATTGCCTCAGAATATTACCTTACTTTTTTTAAGTGTTATTTTTGTCGGGGCTGTCTTTTCTTTTTTGTCAGGATTGCTGGTTTCGTTGTATTTAAGCCTTTTTTTTGTAGCAACATTCGGCAGCTTTCTGCTTTATACGGGTATTATCAATCAAGTTAGGTACAATGTTCTCTACTATGTTTTTCTGATAGTTGTGCCGATATTTAATCTAACTATAGGCAGTTATTCAAGCCGGATTAAAAAAACTGAACAGGCTGTCAGCTACTTGCAGCAGCGTATAGACAATTTTGTAACTGTTGATCCGGTTACCGGTTTAGATAATATAACTGCTTTTAACAGAGACCTGATGAAGTCTATGTCTTTCAGCAAGAGGTCTAATACCAGCTTATATTTACTTATATTTGAAATTAAGTACTATGAAGAGCTCAAAGCTATTTATAAAGCGTCAGAAATGGAGCAGATTTTGAAACAGGCTGCGGCCAGGTTTAAACAGGTCACTCGTTTAGAGGACAATAAGTATCGAATTTCAGATCACATGTTCGCAGTGATTTTAGCCAATATTGAGAAAAGTGGGGCTGAAAGTGTCAAAGAGAAATTACGGGAACAACTGAATGAGATCGAAATCACTAAAACCAATGGTAATGTAGAGTTGGTTTACCTTGAATACAGGATTGGATATAACAAGTATGGCAGTGAAGCCAGCAGCTTAGAATTATTAAATCACACCAAGAGAGAGCTTGTTTACGATGTTTAAAAGAAAAAGTATTAACATTTTGATATTAATTTTCTCAATACTTATGGTGTTGGGAGGCAAACTTGGACATGCTCAGCTGCCAGGCTCAAAGCATGTTCTGCTAATTTATGATACCAGAGTAGAACTGGATGCCCTGGATGACAAGGTTTTTATTTTGTCCAATTTGTTGGGTCATTTCAATGTTGATCTGGAAATCAGGCAAGAAACAGAAGTACTGGGTGATGAACTGGATAGTTATGACTATGTTTTTATTCTCAGTAACGAAGGAGCTTTTAGCAACCTTGAGTTGCTGGCACAGCTGCCTCACCTGAAAAACACTGTTTGTTGGTTAGGTGTTGGCTTAGCATCATATAATCAATATATTAAATTGCCGATGTCTTTTCACGGTATAAGCTATGACTACACAAAAATCTTCTACAACAATGGCGATGCAATAGTTAATCAAAGTGGTTATCATTACGGCGAGATCGTCGAGTATATTGCCTTACCCATAATTAAAGTAGATAATGAGCAGGTTGGAATTTACTGTACTGTCAGTGATGGTCTTAAGACCAATCCTTATGTCATCAGATATCAAAACTTTTGGTATATTTCTAATTTTCAGATCTGGGGTGATCTGTTTTATACAGTTGCTGATGTTTTATATTCGGTTTTTAGTGAAATGCCGGCCAGCACTAATAAGGTCTTTATCCGAATAGAAGATGTGCATCCGTTTCGCAATCAAAGAAAACTTCGAGCTATAGCAGACTTTTTACATGAGGAGAATATTCCTTTTATGGTGGCTTTAATTCCGGCCTTTACTAATCCGCAACGGAATTACACCTCTCATCTGGCTGAGGTTCCCGGGTTTGTGGAAACAATTCACTATATGGTTGATAAAGGTGCCAGTATTGTGATGCATGGTTATACCCATGCCGGCTACGGCGAGGTATCAGGCGAGGGCTTTGAGTTTTGGGATGGAATAAATAATCAGCCAATTCAGGATGTCAACGAATTTGAGTATATTCATCACAGAATCTATCAGGGGTTGAAAACCTGTGTGGAAAATGGTATATATCCATTGGCCTTTGAGCCTCCTCACTATGCCATCAGTATTACTGGTATTAAGCAAGTGAGCAAATACTTTTCAACTTTTTGCGGCCAGTTGCAGAGTTCCAATGTTAAATTTTCGACAGTGACCTTTCCTTATGAGTTAAAACATACCCCTTATTTTGAGTATGTTGTTCCAGAAAATCTGGGCTATATTCATGATAATTACAGGATTGCTGTCCAGGAAATTATTGATAGATACCATAATTTAGAAAAGGTAAGAGGGTTTACTGCCGGTATGTTTTATCATCCAAATATTAAACTGAAATATCTGAAAGAACTGGTGGGTTTTTTTCAACAACAGGAAATTGAGTTCTTCGACTTGAGCGCCCAAAGCAATTGGGTTAAATGCGAAGAAATATCTATTTACTCTGACAATGGATCAGTAACGGCCAAGTATCGGCAAATAGAACAACAGAAAAGTGTGGTTGAGGTCTTTTTTTCCTATGTCAATGTATTCCTGCTCACTGGGCTGACCTTTGTCTTGACAATTCTGATAATCCTGTTCCTCAGATCACGACAGCTGCGCAGGATCAGGTTCAGCAAGGGGCGTGAGGATGATGCTTAGCGCCATTGACTATTTGTTTTTATACGCATTTTTTTCAATCTGGCTGTTACTCATTTTTAACATCATTCTGGCCTTTGGCGGATATGTTTTTTACAGAAAAACTACCCAGCGAACGTTGGATATATTGGATTTAGATCAGTTCCCATATGTCTCGGTGCTGGTGCCGGCTCATAACGAGGAACGGGTGATCGCCAGAACAGTACATGCTATTGCCAGGCAGAACTATCCTTCAGATCGTTTTGAAATTGTAATTGTCAATGACAACTCTTCAGATAATACTCAACAGGTCTTATTGGCAGTGAAGGAGCAGTTACCTGACAGAGAGATTAAAATAATAACTACTACTGCAGAGAATGGCGGTCGGGGAAAGTCAAATGCACTAAACATAGCTTACCAGAATTCTCGAGGAGATCTGCTGGTAGTTTATGATGCCGACAATACCCCAGAACAGTTTGCCTTGAGATATTTGGTTTATGAAATAGTTAACAATGACATCTATGGTGCAGTAATCGGGAAATTTAGAACCAGAAACAAGTATAAGAACTGGCTGACCAGGTTTATCAATATTGAGACCTTAAGTTTTCAATGGATGGTTCAGGCTGGCAGATTTCAGCTATTTAATGTTTGTACTATACCTGGTACTAATTTTATTATCAGGCGTACAGTTATTGACCAATTGGGAGGATGGGATGTCAGTGCTATTGCTGAGGATACAGAGATCAGCTTCAGATTGTTTGCCTTAGGCTACCGTATTGGCATGATGCCCTTAGCCGTAACCTGGGAACAGGAGCCGGAGACTTTCCAGGTGTGGCTCGGTCAGAGGACCAGATGGGTGAAAGGAAATATTTATGTGGTTCTGAAATACATACCACAGCTTTTTACAAAGCAGATCAAAAACATTGGTATCGATGTGTTTTACTTTATCACCGTGTATTTCTTATTTCTTTCATCGATTATTCTTTCCAATATAATATTTTTAATTTGTCTCCTGACCTCAGTACAATTGTCCTTAAGCGGCAATTTTCATTTGCTGTGGCTGCTGGCCTATCTGATTTTTATTCTTCAGATCATGATAACTTTGACCATGGAAAAAGGAGAAGGTACCCTGAGCAACTTTTTTTATGTCCTGGTCATGTATTTCACCTACTGTCAGCTGTGGATATATGTTGCAGCGAGAGGGTTAGTACTTCATTTAATAGATGAGCTCTTTCACAGAGAGGTCAGATGGTATAAAACAGAGCGCTTTAACGAAGGAGCTGGCCATGAAAATTAAGTCTGTATCATTATTTATGTTAGTAATTATCATGCTTTTTCCATTTAGTACTGTCCAAGCCTTGTCTACCCATAACGTATATTACGTTCAGGCAGGCATATTCGGCCAGTTAGAAAATGCCAACAGAGTGTTTAACAGCTTGCACAACAGCGGTTTGACCGCTTATAAGCAGCCTTTGGGTAAAAATACAACAGTTTTTGTCGGTTATTATTCAACTAAGCGAGAAGCAGAGTCAGCCTTACAGCAGGTCAATGATTTAGGCTATCAGGCCAGCCTGAAACTGGCCAGTTTTAGGTTGAAGAAATATCAGAAGAATACCGTTTATACAGTGCAGCTTGGGGTTTTCAGTAAGGAGCAAAACGCTAACAGACTTTATGATAACCTCAGAGGTTATCAATATGGAGTGCAGTGTGTATCAGCAGACAAATATATCAAAGTACAAGTCGGTGACTATTCCACAGCAGCCGAAGCTAATGATGTTTTAAATGAGATATTAAAACTGGGATACAGCGGCTTTGTAGTTGAGGAAGACCTCAATCACAGGCTCGGTCTGAACAGCGTAGTGGACGAGCCTGATGGAAACAGTGGACTGCAGGCTAAGAACTATATTTTGCGAAACGATCAGTATTTTGAAGGGCTTTATGGGAGCTATACCATGTTTTTTTACAAGAATGAGAACTGGAATTTAGACTCTGCCTACGTAGAGCTGAAATATCAAAAGAGTCCCATTGTTTCAGTTGAACCCAGCACGATAACAGTGCTGATCAATGATGTGCCAATATACAGCGAATTTTTACAGAAAGAGAACAGCGTGCGAATTAAAATCAATCGCGATTATATTAATGACGGGTATAACTCTATTACCTTTCACAGCTTTAGCAGGATAACTGATTTGCCCTGCGAAGATGATCTGAACCCCGCCAACTGGTTAAAAATACTGGGCTCTACTTTTGTGCATTTAGAATACTCTAAACGAGATGACAGTACTAGTTTGGCAGATTTTCCTTATCCGTATATGATCCAGGGCCTGAACATGCCTTTAGATGCTGAAGTGCTGCTGCCCCCCAATCCCGATGAAGATGAACTGGCGGCGCTGATGATGCTAAGCCAGGCTCTTGGCCGTCTGGAGCGCTTTTACAACAAGGACATAACTGTTAAAAGATATGGTGAAAATGATCTGAGTGACAGCAATATCATTGTTATCAGTAAAAAAGAAAACCTGCCGGCCGAATATATCAGCTACTTTGCTGCCGAAGAGCTGGCCTTAACCAATAAAAATACGGTAATCAGGGAGATTATCTCACCGTACAATCCAGACAGTAAAATATTGTTCTTAATATGGGGTAGTGCTCCGACTTTTAATAAGGCGCTGAACGCATTGTTAGATCCGGATATAGTGAAGCAAATGAAGCAGAGCAGTTACAGTATAGCAGATAGTTTTGCGATTAATGCTCCAGCAAAAGCAGCCGATGAGACCATTACATTTAAAGAAGCCGGTTACAGCGGGGTGCAGGTTGAGGGGCTGTTTGAACATAATATCAATTATCAATTGCAGATTCCTTCTAACTGGAAACCGGTTGATGGGGCTAATATTCATCTGAAGCTGCGCTACAGTGAGGTTCTGGATTTTGACAGGTCATTGGTCACTGTTTTGGTAAACGATGTGCCGATAGGTAGCAGTGCTTTGGCTTACGACCGGGCCCATGACGACACTATTGAGCTTTTATTGACAGAAGATAGCTTATCAGATAGTGGAAACTACAGCATAGCTGTGAAGTTTTCGCTCTATCTAGATGACACCTACTGCGAAACCCGGGTAGACAGCAGCGTTTGGGCCTATGTAGTAGAAGACAGTTATCTGTATTTTCCGCACGAAGAAAACAAAAACCTGTTCCTTAGAAATTATGAAGGAGTGTTCTTAAAGGACGACACCCTAAGTGAAATGAATTTTATTTTACCCGCCAATTACAGTATGGAAGAGTTAGAGGCAGCAGCAGCTATCAGCAGCTACTTGGGGCGTTTTGCCAATAGCTTTGGCAAAAGCTATGTCCACACAGCTAATGCCCTGCCGGAAAATCTAAATAACTGTATCGCCATATTTTCAGCAGAGCAGGGAAAAGAATTATGGCATGAAATCAACGATTATGCCTTTGTAAAATATGATTTAGCAAATCAGAACTATCAGTCAACATCAGAGATTCCTCTTATCGGGACAGATAATATAGCTTCCTTACAGCTGGTTCCTTATCACAGTGGAAAAATGTTGATTGTGTCTGCAGTAAACAAGGTTGGAATGGACTGGGCCAAGAAGTTTCTGACTGAAACAGAAACAATCTACCTGTTAAATGGTGATGTGGCCATGATCAATAACCAAGGGATGATCAAAAGCGCCATTTTTGATCCTGAGTTAAAAGCTAATCTTGGCCAACCTGTGTTCAGTGACAGACACAATTACCAGCAACAGAACAGAAACAGAAGATTCAAGCTTAAGGTTGAGAACATTAAGCTGGCTATAGTTATTTTTAGCGTATTGATTATGGGGATTGGGGTGGTAATATACTGGAAACGGTAGTTATTGCTTCTTTGGGGCTGTGCTCCCATAATTGTGGCTATGTCGGCGTCATACGCTAAAATTTTTTCATAGATATACTGCCTCGTATTATCTATGTAAAAAATTTTAGCTATTCCTTGATCTAGCCTCAATTCTGTGAGCCTCGGCACAATGTTACGTTTCGTCATTTATTTACTCTTTTACTGAGGATTCTTTAATTGAGCTTAGCAGGGGATCTTACTGTATTTTTTTAAGGTAAGTGATTTTGTTTCAAAACACTTTGTCGCTCACCAAAATTTTCACATAGATATACTGCCTCGTATTATCTATGTTGAAAATTTGGGCTACTCCTTTATCTAAACTCAATTCTGTGAGCCTCGGCATAATGTTACGTTTCGTCGTTTATTTACTCTTTTTACGCTGAATAACTTGTATTACAGAGTAACACTTCATTTAGCGAAGTCATAATTGAGGAAACCAGCCAGCAACCAGATAATAATAGATCAGCTATTCTTCCATTAACCTACAAGGGACAGCCTAGTAACTGGGCACAATTCGTCCCTTTTTTTTAACTAGCATTTGAAACTACAAAACTCTTTCTGCAATTAACCTACTGACAACCAATTGAAACTACTGCTTATTAGTTAAGGATTTTAAGGGTTAAAGAAGAAGGGGTTATTTGAAAAGTAACAGGCGGGAGTCTGTCAAAAAAACGGTGTAAACATATAGCATTAAATGTAGAGAGCAAGAAAGGGGGGAGTTAAAATCTTCCCTCAAAAATAATGCTCAACTGATTAATAATTAAAGCCCAGTTTTTAATCCTCTTGCTCCATTTTTTAGTAATGTCCATGGAAGCTAAGTAGAGCATTTTTAGTAAAGAATCATTAGTGGGGAATATGGTTTTAGATTTAGTAACTTTTCTTAACTGGCGATTAAAACTTTCAATAGCATTAGTAGTGTAGATCAAGCGCCGAATCTCCCCAGGATACTCAAACATAGTTGAAATGTCATCCCAATT
>JANQLZ010000035.1 GCA_028280325.1 Bacillota bacterium | reverse complement strand
GGAAGATACTGATAACAATTGTGTTAGACCAGTCTTTAATTATGATTTTGCATTATCAAAACTAAGAAAAACTATGAAGGATAAAGACATTGAGAAAATTTTTAATATAAGCTCACTTTAAATATATGAAATAAAATATCATTCATAGTTCATTATTCACCATTGCTAGTTCTCCTTTCATAATTCAGAAGCTTCTAAATCAATGATAAGCCTGTCAATTATGATAAACCAGTACACACATGATGACATTTAATCAACTAAACTGAGAGTGGTTAATGTCGACTTGCCAAATCATATTATATGATGAACCTATATCCTGAAATATTTTGAAGTCTTGTTTGTTATATAAATGAAAAGCAACATTAGTTTTAGTGACACATAAACTGATTTTGTTAATCCCGTTCGTTATTGCCATATTTTTTATTGACTCTATTAACATATCACCGACACCTTGCCGCCTGTATTTTTTGACTACACCAATAACCAGTACGGGAATATCTTCAGAAATATAGCCTCTAATATTAGTATTATCATTCCAATACCTGATAAATGCAGCACCTGCTTTATTCCCATCAATTTCAGCAATTACGGCTATATCGCCTTCTCGACTGCCAAAATCTACAAGTGTATGTTTAGTATAGTCATAGGACAACCCTTCTTCCAGCGGTGGTCGTTCATCATCTTTACGGCTCCAAAAAACCGCTTCAAATAACATTTCTCTTAAGAACTGATAATCACCGTCATTATATTTTCTACATTGAATCATATGATTTCTCCTTAACCAATTAGCTATTGCAGTCACTGGCATGGCTCACGTTCCACCCTTAACGAAAAAACTCCCAAAAAATTTTACTTAATTGAATTGGAGTTTCCTTTTGACTAGTTTTCATCCATCTTTTCACAATACTCGCTAAAGCATCGGCATATAAAGTATCGACATATTTTTCTGCTTCCTTAGATAGATCACAATAATCAAAAATCTCAAATTCTTCACATATCAAGTTAAACTGATCTCCAAATTGACTAAGAAGATGTAACAATTGATTTCTCTTAAGCATATTTAGAAACTCAAGGTTGTCAGCCCATATTTCAAAATACAGTAAGACTAAATCCAATTCATTGATTTCTTTTTCCATCAATGCTAATTGAATTCTCTTTCTGAAAATATCATACATATAATACGTTAATACGTCATCTTTGCATTCAAAGTATGCATAGAAAGTGTTTCTCACAATACCTGCTTCTTTAGTAAGTTCTGAAATTGTGATATTAGAAAACATCTTATCACTTAATAAAGATAACATCGTATCTACAATTAGGTTGATAGACCTCTTAGAATTCATGTTAACTGGCTTCTTTTTTAACATACCTTCTCCTTATTTGAGCAAAATCCTGGTTATGTGTAAATACATCTAACTCTATTGACTCATTTTGATAAGACAATTATACTGCAAGTAAGAAATTTGATCAAATGATCAATAATAAACAAATGTGCAAATAGGTTATTACTAGTTCTTGGCATATTAGCTTCAACAAAGCCCCTTACCCTCGCTTATACATTATTATTGAACGGAGGAGCACATGAAAACAAATCTTTATTACTTTACAGGAACAGGAAATTCATTAAATGTAGCAAAGAACTTAAAGAAGCATCTTGAAAAACAAGATAATGAAATAGTTGAGTTACTACCGATTAAGTCATTTAACTCACATGATACTATTAATATAAATGCCGAAAGAATGGGTATTATCTTTCCAACATATGACCTTGATGCACCTCGAATTGTAAAGAGTTTTACTAAAAAAGTGAGAGCAAAAAATAATCCTTATGTCTTTATATATTCTACATCCGCAGGTTTGCCTGGTTTAGGAATTTTTTCAATTAAACAGCTTTTGAATGAATCAGGGATAGTGATTAATAATGCTTTTACAGCTGTTTATAATGATAATAGCGTATTAAAGAAATACAGTGCCGATGAAATTGCTTCAAAAAGTAAAAATGCAGAACATCAACATAAGAAGGATTCAGATACTATACTAAATAACGTAAGTAACTTTGAAAATAAATTATTAAAGTACAACGTCATTAGTAAAATCATAGGTAAAGCATTTGATATGATTTTAAAGAAATATTATGGTTTTGATGTCATTATAGTTAATGATCAATGTACAAGTTGTGGTATATGTGAAAAAATATGTCCTGTAAATAATATTAAGATGACTGATAGTATAGTTAACATAGATAAGAATTGTGAAATGTGCTTTGCATGTATTCACGCTTGTCCTGCAAAAGCATTAAGCTATAAAAGAATGCCCAAAAGAAGTAATTATCAATATCGACATCACAATGTTTCACTTGAAGAATTATTATAAAAAAATATATATCGATAGATAAAGCTCTATTATGTATTGAACCTTTATAATCATATCTTTAGATAACAAATCACCTCCATAAAAATTCTAGCATTTTTGGGAGGTGATTTGTTTAAAAACCGCAGTCATTTAGCGAATCACCAAATTATATTCTTTTAACCATTGTGTAGTCATCATAGCCCTTTGGACAGTTATTTTTAATCATTTTCACTTTATAGCCTCTCTTTTCATAAAAGTCTTTAGCTTGAAAAGTACATGTTTCTAAATAGAACTGGTTATAGCCTTTATTCTGAGCTTCATCTTCAATGTAGTTCATAAGTTTTGTTGCGATATTATTGCCCCTATAGGCCTCATCTACCCATAGAATTGATGTATGCAAATAATCCTTAATTAGATAACCATACACGCCACCGACAACTTTTTTTTGATCAAATGCGACATATTGAATTTTTGTTTTCGAGTCATCAATCTTAAGTTTTTCATTATATGTTTTCACTTGTTCATCTACAAGCTTGGAGTAAATCTCATGTTTTTTATGAGCTATTTTAAGCTCGTATTTATGGTTGATTGATATATGATCCATTTTTTTGTTGACCAATGTGTGTGACACATATCCAAGTGGTTTGTTTTCTAAAGTACCAAGAGATTCATACCCTATTAGCTTAAAATCTTCGATACGATTGCTAATATGTGATTCAGTAATTATGCCTTCTGATTTTCTTTTGAAAAGTTTGTAAAGCTCATTCATCATCGCTATCAAGATATCTTGATTAAGGTAGAATAGCGCTTCTATATATACCCAATTCCATTCAAGCTCGGTATGGCAGCCGCCAACCAAATTATCGCCATCAAGAATATAGACATTAATGGTCTCAGAGAGTGCATCTCCAGCAAAAGTTTTATTGTAGGCAATCAGTCCTTTAAGTATATCTGGTTTGTATTTTAATTGGTCATCCCTCTTAAAGCTAATATTCATAATTACTCTCACTCCTTAAAGATTTCATATACTTGAAAGGTTGATTATTCTAAGTTTCTCGACAGATACCTCGGAGAAGTAAGGATCGTGCTTTTGTATGAAAAAACGCAGTTACTTATGGTACGGCCCACCGCTGTTGATCTTCATAGCCCGGTAAATCTGTTCTACTAAAATAAGCCTCATCAGCTGATGGGGATAAGTCATTCGGCCAAAGCTTAAGCGGAGCTGGCTTCTTTTTTTCAGCCGTTCAGTCAAACCATATGACCCGCCGATTAAAAAACAAAACTTACTTTTACCATACAAAGCCTGCTTGGCAAACGTCTCGGCAAACTGTTCTGAGGTTTTTTGAACACCGTATAAGTCGCAGGCAATGACAAAGGCATCATCAACAATAAACCTCTCCAGCCTCTTGGCCTCCAACTCAAGTGCTGCTTTAATATCTGCTTCACTGGCTGATTCCGGTATATGCTCATCGTTCACTTCGTTGATAACTACTTTGGCATAGGGTGCTGTCCGCTTCAGGTAATCGTTAATGCCCTCTGTTAAATATCTGGTTTTTATTTTGCCCACGGCAGTGATAATGATTTTATACATAGCTTTTCCTTCTCTCGGAGGCTGCTGAAAAAGTCCGCTCTCTGTGTTATACGGTTCTTTGCGCACTCGGCATACTACCTCGTATGGCCTCCTTTTGCGCAGAACCTAGCGCCTTGACAGCAAACATTTTCAACAACCTCTAAATGTAGTTATTTTACTTGCGATTATACTTAATTTTGAGTTAGACTAATATTCAAATTTAAGTTAAAGGATTTTCGGTCCTCTCAACAACTTCTACAACCTTAATCTTTTCCAGGTAATCGTACTTGGCATCCATTTCAAATCTAAAATCATCTTTACTCATCTCTGGAGTCCTCCTTTAACCAATTAAACACATTCATAATTATTTGGTATACTTAGTGAAATAATTAACTCAACACTAATCAGTCTGCAATGGTGTGACTCCACTGTTCAACCCGTTGTTATTTATTATAGCTTAAAGGGAAAATATAATTAAGAACAAGGAGGTCTTGAGGTGTTGAACTGGATCAAAAAAGCATTACAAAAACTAAATCCCCGAGCCCAGGAAATAGCAGCCAATGAGCAAAAGCGCCACAAACTACTGCATAAAGCTTTAGATAAACTTCCCCGGCTGCGCCAGGGGGGAGCAATCACCGATATTATCGAAGATATCAGATGGCTGATTCATATGCTTAAATCATACTTTACGGGAGCCTATCAGCAAATACCCTGGGAAACAGTTTTAGTCATTATCGCTGCCTTAATATACTTTGTGTCACCCCTGGATCTATTACCAGATTTTTTACCTGGAGGCATTGTTGACGATGCCGCAGTTTTTGGCTTTGTACTAAAAACCGTCCGCAAAGATATCGAGCTGTACAAAACCTGGCTAAATAGCAGTAGAGAGTAAGAATTGCTGCGCAATTGGTCGGGGCTTGCCTTTGGCAAGCGTTTGGCGATTGCTGAACGATGGCTGGAACAATAGCTTAACTATTGGTGAACTATTGTTTTCTGGTAGCTGGCTAATATTTCTAGCGATGGTATGGCGATTGCTTGAACAGTTGTTTGGCAATGGGTCGGCAATTGTGGGGCAATAGTTGGGCAGTTTTGTTTGACAATTGCTGGAACAATAGCTTTAACAATAGCTTGAACGATTGGTGAACTATTGTTTTCTTAGTTGCTGGATAATTTTTCGGGCGAGAAAGTTAATACTCCTAGTCAGTTAGAAGGTTTTCTATATATTTCAAAGTCACAAAGTCTCCTATGATGGTTTAGTTACAGGCTGATATTTACACTTAAGGTGGTTTTTGAAAATGTTCTCAATCAAGGCGTAGCAGTAATATCCATAAAGATAATATGACTAAATATATCTTTGTGGATATTTTTGCGTGTAACAAAGTGTTTTGGTACAAAAGCACTTACCTTAGAAAACATAAAATAATTCCAGAGTGATGGCATTTTTCGGAAACGTCCATTGGGTAGAAATAAGTTAAGTCTGGCGTGCAGAATTGAAGATACTTGATCAAGGCGTAGAAAAAATCTGCTACAAAGATAATACAATTGGTATATCTTTGGGCAGATTTTTGCTTTGACTATGTGTTTTGAAACAAAAGCATTTACCTTACAAAAATAATTAAAATCCATAGAGATAGTTCAATTTTGATGCGTCCCTGGGAAAGGTCTCTCTAAATGACGAAAAGTAAGGCAATACCGTGCTTACAGAATTGAGATTAGCTCAAGGCGTAGCAAAAATTTTTCACATGGATAATACGAGGCAGTATATCCATGGAAAAATTATTGCGTGCAACGCAGAGATAGTATTAATTATGGAAGCACAGCGGAAAGAACCTGTAACAATTATATTTAAAAGAGACTTAAAATCTCATATAATAATAAACAAGAGCCTACAAGGAAAAGATGTGCTGGTATGAACCGTAAAGGGTATACATTGTTAGAAGTATTAGCAGTCTTAGCGATTATTGCTATAACTGCTTCTTTAGTTACCGTAAAAATACAGGAATCCATCAATAAAGTAGATGAAACAGCCTGTTTTAACAAAATGAGATTAATTGCTTTGGCTGAAAAAAGATTTTACACAACTAACGGAAAACACAGTTTGGAATTTGTCAGTGGTGAAGCCATTTCTGAAACGTCCCAGTTAGTCAGAACAGGCTATTTAGACTGGAACAATGCCAGCTGTCAGTCCTGTAAATGGAGTGTTAACGCAGAAGGCGATTATGTATTGGCCTGTGATGATCATCAAAACCTGAGCCTGGTGCAGGGTAAAGAGGAATATAGCGATGCCCTGTTTGTTAAATTCCCAGATGACGGCAATAATTCCGGAGGAAGCACAACGCCAACGAATAAAGACGACTATCTTGTCGGAACGCCTCAGGACGACACTATTGATGCTCTGAATGGAAATGACACTATATATGGCTTAGGCGGAGACGATACCCTTATTGGCAATAATGGCAAAGACACCATTTATGGTGGTCCGGGCGATGATTATTTGAGCGGAGGAAATCAAAATGATACCATATCCGGTGGAGAAGATGATGATTACATCAGCGGGGGCAACGGTAACGACATTATTAATGGCGACTCTGGAGACGATACTATCGATGGCGGAAATGGCAGAGACACTATTTCAGGGGGAACAGGTGAGGATATAATCTATGGTGCCAATGGCAATGATATAATCTACGGTGGCGATGATGACGATGAAATATATGGAGAATCAGGCGCCGATAAAATTACCGGTGGTTTAGGTGATGATGATATTTATGGCGGCAGTGGTAAAGACAGGGCCATCTATGAGTACGATTATCTGGAATATTCTCTGATTAAGCACAGTAAGTCACACTATGAAATTTCTCATCCAGTTGAAGGTACTGATCAGCTTTATAATATAGAAAGGCTTCAGTTTGCCAATAAGTCAGGAAAAATTGAAAAAATATACGAGTTATTAAAGTAACGAGGAAAAAATTTCATTTGTAACAAAATTGTAATGCAAAAGTGAGATAGATGTGTTATAATAGCCCAGGAATTTGAAAATAAGGAGGTGCGACCATGATCAACGCAGGAATACTACTTAATAGAGCATTGGCAAGCAGTGCAGCAGTTTTCGATACAAATAGGTTCCGGCCGTTGACCACTTCATGGTAGCATGATTTTGGTTTTATTGCGGCCGAGTTAGGCATGGCAATAAAACCAATACCAAATATTTCCTTAATATATATTTGTATTGTTTTAGAGCTATGCCCAGCATAGCTCTATTTTATTTTTTTTGTGCGTTCTAAACAACTAATGCAAATATTAAGTAGACGAGAAAGTGTGGTGTCATCATTGAAAAGAGATTTAACAAAAGGCAATATAACCAAAAACCTTATATATATGGCTGTTCCCGCTATTATGGGACAAATCGCCCGAACTGTATACGATATTGTGGATATGTTCTGGGTCGGTAGAATATCTTCAGCAGCAGTTGCTGGTATAACAATATTCACTTCAATTTTATTTCTGGTATGGGTCATGAGCACGGTTATCGGTACCAGCTCTGTTTCCCTGATCTCGCAGAGTTTCGGAGCCGGCGACAAGAAAAAAACAGCTGAAGTCATTGAGCAGACCCTGGCTTTTAAGGCTTTGGTTGCTGTAATAACTATGGTGTTTATCTTTCCATTGCTCAGGCCGTTGGTTTCCTTTTTGTCAGATGATCCCGAGGTTATTGGCCAGGCTCTGGAATATGGCTACCTCAGGTTAATGTTTTTGCCGATAATGTTTTCTTCAATAAGCATTTCTACTGCTTTACGCTGTGTCGGCGACTCAATTCGGCCGATGTATTTAATGATCATTTCCTCGATATTAAATATCGTTTTGGATCCGATCTTAATGTTTGAGCGAGTGCCATTATTGGGCATACCGGGCTTTGGCATGGGCGTTAGAGGAGCGGCTTTGGCTACCTGCATCGCCGGTACGGTTGCCTTTCTGCTGGGCTTTTATTTCCTGATATCCGGTAAATCGAATGTTAAAATAAGTCTTCGAGGCTTGTTCAGGCTCAATCCCCGGATTGGCCGCCAGCTGATCCTGATCGGAATGCCTAATGGCGTTGAAATGATTTCCCGTGAAGGCGCAGGATTTATAATTCTCAAGCTAATCTCCAGCTTTGGCACCAGTGTTATTGCCGGAGTAGGGATATCTTACCGGCTGATGGGACTGGCCTTTATGGTGATGATGGGTATCGGCAATGGTGCCGGAAGCATAGTGGGCCAAAATTTAGGAGCAGATAATGTCCAGCGAGCGGAAAAAACCGCCAAAACTGCGGTTAAACTGGGGCTGGCATCCTGCCTGATCTTTTTTACTCTGGTGCTGTTATTTGGGCCGCAAATTATCGGGCTGTTTGTCACTGAGTCAGATGTCATAGCCCAGGGTTCAATTATGTTAAGAGTAATGGGCTTAACCTGCTGTTTTATCAGTGTAATATTCGGATTAGGCAGTGCCTTTTCTGGTTCAGGATACAACAAACCCTTTATGTATGCCAGTGTTATCGGTCGCTGGCTGGTGCAAATCCCCTGGTTTTGGGTGACCATTAAGATCTTAAAACTGCCATTTTCTTATGCTGTTTTAGGGTATCTGGCCGCTGACATAACAGAATCTCTGGTCATAACCATATTTTACTACAGCGGAGTATGGAAAACCCATAAAGTTGTCGATAGCCAGGCCAAAGCCGCATCCTAGATGGAATGTTGCTTTGCAACATGGTGTGGGTTTACTTTGTAAACGTGGTGGAATTGCTGCGCAATTGGTTTGGGCTTGCCTTTGGCAAGCGGGGTGAAGTTGTAATAACGCTTAAGGGGTAAAAAGAACATGAAACGAGATCTAACCAAAGGAAACATAACTAAAAATCTTTTGTATATGTCCTTACCCGCTATTTTAGGGTCGCTGGCTCAAACAGTGTATAGTCTGGTGGATATGTATTGGATCGGAAAAATATCCCCTACAGCTGTCGCAGCTGTAACTGTTTTCGGCTCTGTCTTCTTTTTGATTTGGGTGCTGAGCAGTATGATTGATTTAAGTTCGGTCTCTTTAATATCCCAATGCTATGGTTCGGGCGATAAGGAACGAACAGCAAAGGTTGTCGAGCAAACCATTGTTTTTAAGGGCTTGGTTGCTATTATTACATTGGCATTGATGTTTTTCCTGTTAAAGCCATTGATTATGTTCTTATCCGATGATCCGGAGATAGTCAATATAACCCTGGAATATGGACTGATACGGGTGATGTTTTTGCCGGTTTCCTTTATAGCAGTAACCCTGATTACAGCGATGCGCTGTGTTGGTGATGCCAGAAAGCCGATGATGATCACCATTTTTGCCGCCTTGCTAAACGTGGTGCTCGACCCTATCTTTATGTTTAAAACCATTCCGTTTATCGGTTTGCCCGGCTTGGGGTTAGGTGTTAGAGGTGCTGCCCTGGCCACGGGGGTTGCCAACCTGGTGACCCTTATTTATGGCCTGATTGTTCTGCTCGGGGGCTTTACCAATATAAAAATAAAGCTTTCTGGATTATTTAAACTGAATAAAGAAATCGATAAGCAGCTGATCCTGATCGGCCTGCCGGTTGGCTTAGAGATGACTGCCCGCGAAGTGGCGGGCATGGTGATTATGAAACTGCTGGCCACCTACGGCACCACCATATTAGCAGCATTTGGCATAGCCTTCAGGTTGACCGCCTTAGCCTTTACGGTAATGATGGGTTTGTCTAACGGCGGCGGGGCCATAGTCGGGCAGAATTTAGGAGCTGAAAATATTGAACGGGCCGAAAAAACTGCCTACGCCGCGGTCCGGGTCGGCCTGATTATTATCGGCACGATGACCTTAATCGTGGTTATCGCAGCCCCTCAAATTATCGGAGCCTTTGTCGAGGAGCCGGGAGTTATTGAAGCCGGCAGCTTAGTACTGCGGCTGCTAATGGTTGGCGCCACCTTATTTTGTGGAGCGCTTTGCCTGACCTGTGCTTTCAGCGGCTCGGGCTATAACTTCCCATTTGTGGTCTCCAGTATCACCGCCCGCTGGCTGGTGCAAATCCCCTGGCTCTATTTAGCCGTTGTAGTTTGGCAGCTGCCTTACATGTGGCTGGCCCTCAGCTACGTCGCCGCCGAGGTAACGGAGGCCATAATCCTGATCTGGTACTTTAAGCAGGGTAGGTGGAAGCGCCATCGAGTTAACACTGTAGAAGGTGGTTCTTTCCACTGACGCTCCCATAATTGGCTTGGCTATGCGTCGTACGCTAAAATTTTTCCATAGATATACTGTCCTCATAAAATTTTAGCTACTCATTTGTCCAAGCTCAACTCTGTAAGTCAGATTCAATTTATTTCTACCAAATGGACGTTTCCGAGAAATGCCCTCACTCTGCGTTGGTACGCAAAAATATCCTCAAAGATACATTAAATCATGTTATCTTTGAGGATATTTCTGCTACGCCTTGATTGAGAACATTTTCGAAAACCACCTAAAGCGTAATTATCAGCTTGTTAAGTTAAACTAGCATAGGTGATTTTATGAACATTTTAATGAATAGGAGCTTTTCATCTAGTAAAGAGTTTAATTATGCCTTCCACGATGGGACAGCCCTCGAAAAAGCCCCACCATAATTGCCTATTTCTAAGATTTGCATTTTTCCCAAGTAAATAACTCACCGTAGGTGTATATCACTCACGAAGTGAATATCACTACCAAAGGTAATATCACGCACAAGCGTGCATATCGTTGGCGATAGCCCCACAATTGCCAACCCATTCCCAAACAACTGTTCAAGAAATCGCCATCCCATCGCTAAAAAATTAGCCAGCAACCCAGAAAACAATTGTTCATGCAACTGTTCAGTAATAGTTCCAGCCATCGTTCAGCTATTGTAAAGCAAGCATTCCTTCAACCATATAAACCAAATAATAAACCCCATAAGAGCCGGCGCATATTAATATGTTTACGGCGTTTTTGACCAGGGTGCTGTGCTTGCTGCGAAAGAGCCTTACATTTAAAAAGCTGATTAAAATACTTAAAATACCTATAATTATTCCACCCACTAAACTGGGGTCGAATCGGGCTGAAAAGTACATTCCTATGCCAAACGGCAGATACGCAAACAAATAATCCAGGCCTGATAGACGAGGTGTTACCTGTATCTCTCTGTCACCAAAATATACTGTCAGCCCCAGGTCTATGACATTGGGCCTTAAACGCAGAGTTCTCCGGTTTTTCTTACTAACTATTTCATACAGCTTTTTTTTGCGG
>JANQLZ010000011.1 GCA_028280325.1 Bacillota bacterium | reverse complement strand
AAACTGACAATCCTTACCTGACATTAAGAGATGATCAATTGATTTTAACCGGCACAGCGAGCAATTTAGAACTGGCTGCTAGGGAAATATATCTGAATTACCCCAGCCTCAATGGCAATCACATTATCCAGGACCTTACCGATATATTGACAGCGACTTTTAAAGGTGAAACTACAGATGGTCAATTCTTAAGGATTAAACAGCTGGCTAAAAGTAAGGATCTCAGATCAGCCTACATTGCTGTCGGTCCTTTATTCGAAGGCCTGCCTCTTTACAAACAACTGCTGAAAGAAGATGATGTTGAGCTTTATGCAGCCCGTGAGCCACGGGAAGTCATGACCTGGGAATATGCCCCTCAATGGGAGGTTTCCAGAGCAGTGGATTTATTAAGCCAGAAATTATACCACCGCATCCAGCAGGGCGATGATATTGAAGTAAGGCTGTTAGTCAGTGAGCAAAAATCCATTAGAGATCAGTTGAGGACAGAGATTGAGTCGGAGATAAGCTCATTGGGAGGTAAAGTGAGCCAGGTTACTGTACTCAGGGCCTATAAACAGGGAATGTGTTGGCTGTTGGAAGAGGTAGTGCCGGAGCTGAGGAAGCGCGGTCTGGCCCAGCAGGTCAGCAAAGTGCGCATTGGGTTTAAGCCTTTATTTGAAAAAAAATCGGGGTGGGGCGACGAAGCCGGGGCGACACCTACACTCAATCCGGCAAGAGAAGATAATCCCGACAAAATTTTTGATTTGCCGATCCGGCTACTACAGGAGTTGTACCCGATAGACGACTTGCTGGCTTTAGAGCTGCCGATTGAGCGCAGTGCTGTAGAATTTTACGATTTACAAAATTCTGGTAACGACTATCTGGTAGAGTTCTTCAATACTGAAGGACAACTGCTGTATGCTGATACATTTAATGTCAAGTTTCATCAACGTCCCTACCTGGATGCCTGGCCTCATATAGGCAAGGTTCACCCCAATACCGGCTGGGTGCAGGCTAAGATAAATGGTGAGCTGGTGATTGACGAGCGTTTAGCAACCGATTTGGAGAATATCTGGGATTATTATCAGCAGCATATTTTACATGATGTTCGGCAGTATATTGAGGTGGTGTGCAATAATCAGATCACTTTAGATAAACAGCCTTTCTTTCGCGAACTGCGCTTAGAAATAACTGCCAGCGATATTGATTATAAATTGCCGGTTCGTCAGGATTTGGTTTCCACCCTGGATGCCTTGCATGAGGACTTATATTTTGTCGGTTTGGACTTTTTCAGGACTTTGGGTTTAAGGGGTACGGGTGACATACTTTCGGAACCAGGTTTAATCCTGCCCGTAATTAACAAAAAACCGGGGTTCGGCCCCCAGCTAACAGCAACCTTAGATGTTGAACAGCAGCAGCAGGCCTGCATAATCGGTGATAATTACATTAAGACGCTGCAGCCAATCAGGCATTTAGAGCTGATTTTAGAAAAAATAGAGTTTACCGCTGCCGGCCTGGATCTACAGTATCGTCTGGAAGGCAATGTTGCTGAAATAGAGCCGTTGTTAGAAACTGCCTTGAGTTTAGCCCAAAGTGGGGTAGAGCTTATTGATACCGAACTGGCTAATAAGCTTTGCTGTATCCGAATTAATTATCGAAATGATGACTTTATGAACAAACAGTGGGCAGCCTCATTTGCTGAGCAAAAGCAGTCAAAAGCTCAGACATATGCGATTGAAAACATGCAGATTCCAAATCAGGTGATTGGAGTCGAAGAAAACGAGAAAATCATTGCCGATTTGAAACGGGTACCTGAGCTGAATGTTTTTCCACTGGATTATTCGTATCAGGGGAGAAAAATATATGGCATAGAGATTAAGCCAGATTTTAAGGCAGATATAATCTCACACAAAAAACTGTTAAACAGTAAGCCCTGTTTTATGATCAATGGCCGCCATCACGCCAACGAAGTATCCGCAACTAATGCGGCTTATTCAACTATCAAGCAGTTGTTAACCACTGAACAGGGAAAAGTATATAGAAAGGGCTTAAATATAGCTATAATACCCTTTGAAAATGTCGACGGAGGTGCGGTGCATTACCAGCTTATGCAGGATAATCCAGAGTGGAAGCTTCATGTCGCCCGTTATAACTCCGTCGGTAAGGAGATAGCTAATGACTATTTTAAAACAGATACACCTTATGGGGAATGTCGGGCTTTGCCAAAATTCTATTGCCGCTGGCTGCCGGATGCCTTTGTCGACAATCACGGCGTGCCATCCCATGAGTGGGATCAGCAGTTTGCCGGGTATGTTGCCCCTTGGTTCCGAGGCTTTTGGCTGCCGCGCGCCTTATTTTATGGTTATTTTTGGGAAGCTGACGATCCGCAGTATAAATCCCATCGCCTGATAACAGAAAAAGTTGCCGACAGCGTAGCCGAAAATCTGAACACCGATCCAGAGATTACCGAGTGGAATGCAGATTGGCGCGATCGCTTTCTTAAATACGCTCATCAATGGATGCCAGCCCTGTTCCCAGCTGAGTACCGACAAAACCTGATCTATTATTGGGCCTCCTTTTCAACAGGCAGCAATGCCCGTCATTTTGCGCCCAGGTTCCCTGAATATACGGTGCTGGACTGGACAACAGAGGTTTCCGACGAAACCGCTCAGGGTGATTATTTAGGGTTGTGCAGCAGAGCCTTAACTATTTCAAATCTGGCAACAATGCAGGTGTTGACCGAAATACCTGTCGAATTCGATACCCGGCTGATAAGATCACAAGGCCAGATTTACCGCAGTCGCCAGCGGGTCAGGCCGATAAATGCAGACAAAAACTGTAAGATAGCATCTCCATTTTAGCTATAAGCATAGTCTCTGACCTGAACATCGCTGTCAGCAAAATAAATAACTCAGTAGATAGTATAGATTGTAAAAAACTATTATAATAAAGAAAGACATATATAATACTTAAAAAGGAATAAGACAATGCTATTACATATCACCACAAATTCTAATTGGCAGAACTCTCTGGCTAAGGGTGTATACCAGACTGAAACATTGCAAACCGACGGATTTATTCACTGTTCGTTTAGATATCAGGTGCTCAGGGTGGCAAATTTTTTGTTCAAAGGTCAAAAAGATTTGGTTTTGCTGGTAATTGATGAAACCATGTTAACCAGTCCGGTAAAATACGAAGATTTATATAATTTGGGAGAAAAGTATCCTCATATTTATGGAGTTATCAATATAAATTCAGTTATAGGGGTTCATCAGTTTTTACCTGAGGCAGATGGAAATTTCAAACTGCCAGACTATGTATAAAGGGAGTATTACTTATGAGAGCAGGAGTTTTATCTGATACCCATTGGCGATGGTATACCTCTATACCTCAGCCGATTATTGAAGCATTTAAAAACGTTCAGATCATCTTTCATGCAGGCGATATTGGAGATATGGCTTTTTTAAGGGGTTTGGCTGAAATAGCACCGGTTGAGGCTGTAGCCGGGAACAATGAAACTCCAGTAATGGCAGAGATATTAGGTTTCAGCAAAATCATAGCATTTGCTAACAAAAAAATTGGGCTAACCCACGGCCATTTAGGAAAGGGAAAAAGCACCCCAATCCGGGCGAGAAAAGCCTTTAAAGATGTCGATATCATTATTTTTGGACACTCCCACGTGCCTTACGCCAAGTGGGTCGATGGAGTATTTATGCTTAATCCGGGCTCAGTTTCGCGCCCTCGTACCAGATCAGGCCGGGCAACGGTAGCCGTTCTCGAAATAAAAGGAAAAATAATCAGACACAAATTTATTACCTTGTAAGGAGTCGAAAATGAAGATTAGAAGAATAATACTAATTGTCGTAATTGTTATCATTTTAGTATTGTGGGCAGGGTCAACTTTTTTAAATGCTGGAATGGATGAATTACAGAATATCCAGTTAGAAAAACAAGAC
>JANQLZ010000143.1 GCA_028280325.1 Bacillota bacterium | reverse complement strand
GGGTAGGAGGCTCGTTCCACGGACGCTCATATAATTGGCTTGGCTATGCGTCGCACGCTAAAATTTTTCCATAGATATACTACCTCGTATTATCTATGTCAAAAATTTTAGCTACTCCTGTATCCAAGCTCAATTCTATGAGCCACGTTAGGCCTGACATTACGTCATTTAGGTAGGTTTTTCATGAAGGATTCCTATATGCAATTGTAGGGCGGTTGTGGGGCAATAGGTTGGCAGTTGTTTGGCGATTGTATTTGATTCAGCAAAATAGTCATGGGGACGGTTCTGTTGGCAAGTGCTAAAGACAACTTCACTACGTTTGCTGAAAGCAAGCCCAAACCAATTGCGCAGCAATTCCACTACGTTTGTGTAAGCAAACCCACCCCAATGTTTAGTATAATTATAAGTAGTCAGAACTGAGGAAAACAATCGTTTAGCAACCGTTAAAGTTATTGTTCAGCTATTGCAAAAAAAGAATCAGAATAAGGAGGAACGGGAATGTTTGAAAGGATGAAAAAACATCGGCGGGCCTTGCATCGGATACCGGAGTTAGGGCATAAGGAGTTTAAAACAACTGCTTATCTGCTGCAGGCTTTAATAGATATGGGCGGCTGGCAGATTGATCAGCCATTGGCGACAGGTTTAGTGGCTTTTAAAAAAGGTACAGTGGGTCATAAATGTGTGGCTTTTCGAGCGGATATTGATGCTCTGCCGATGACCGAGCAGACTGGTGTCGAGTGGAGCTCAAATCATGAAGGACTAATGCATGCCTGCGGTCACGATACCCATATGGCCATTGCTTTGGGGCTGGCTGAAACCATCACCAACAACCCCTGCCAAGAGGATGTTATGATAATTTTTCAGCCGGCAGAGGAAGGCCCCGGTGGGGCAATGCCCATGATTGAAGCAGGTATTCTGGATAAATATCAGCCCGATGAAATATACGCTTTGCATATCAGCCCCCAGCACCTTGTTGGTACAGTAGCAACCAAACCCGGCACCCTGTTTGTCGGCAATAGTGAGCTGTTTATTGATCTTTTGGGTAAATCATGCCATGGGGCCCTGCCGCATGAAGGCAATGATATGATAATTGCCGGGATTAACCTGGTTAATCAATTGCAGACCATAATAAGCAGAAATATTAACCCTTCACATTGTGCAGTCGTTACAGTTGGAAAATTTGAGGCTGGAACACGTCTAAACATAGTTGCCGGACAGGCCCGTATTGAAGGAACGATCAGGATCATGAATCCAGATGATCTGCCCTATATCAGACAGCGTATTGCCGAGATGGTTGAAGGTGTTGCCCGTAGCTTTGTAGCTGAGTTTAAACTGGATTTTGGAGCAAGCTATTCTGCTGTAGTCAACGACGAGCAAATGGTCAGCTCGTTTAAACAAAAAATTGAATCATTGACAGATATTCATTATGTTGAATGTGAGCACACAATGGCCAGTGAAGATTTTGGCTTCTTTTTGGAACGGGTCCCAGGCGTAATGTTTTGGCTGGGTGGTAAAGAAGAAGGCCAGCAAGAATTTGGTTTGCACCATCCTCAGTTTTACCCCTCTGATAAAGCCCTGGAGTTTGGTTTAAAGGCGATGAAAGCCATGTTAACTTATTAAAAAAGCTGCTATAAGCAGCTTTTTTAATAATATCAGCCTCGCACGTTCCTTAATCTGGCACCTCCTGAACTTCCATCCTTAAAATCATTTTATTTTTTATTTAGTTTCAAAAGCAGGTTAATTATTGAACAGTCATTAATAATGGCTTTAATTGTTTTTTAAATTAACTTAATTTAAACTTTAAATAAAAAAATTCTAAAATTAAGCTTATAATTTTATGATATGATATTTATATAAAATTATTATATTATTTAAATTATTTTTAAAAATGATATGAGAGGGGCTCTTATGGGCAGGAAACTGATAATTTTAATATCTTTATTATTTGTAGTAATGGTAGGTTATTTTTTAATAAATATTTTTAAAAGTGATCCATGTACACTGCTATTGACAGGAGCAGAACAGGAGATCTACGATAGCTTCATAGTAGAGTATGATAATAATATCCTGGCAGAAGCTGATCCGCTGTTAATATGCAAGTTATATCTGCATGCAATGCAAACTAATGACACTGATACTGGCTATCAATTAGTGAGTAAAGACCAAAAATACGCTACCTACATAC
>JANQLZ010000131.1 GCA_028280325.1 Bacillota bacterium | reverse complement strand
TACGCTTTCAACTTGTCCGATTTTTATTCTAGCAGCACTCCAGCCTGATGCCAAATAACTATTGCCCAACCATTGCCAACCAACCGCCAACCTATTGCCGACCCATTGTAAATAAAGAATGAAGTGTTGTTACCACAACATGAAGTATTGCTCCGCAATATGAAGCGCCTCCGGCATGAAGTGTTACCTCGTAACATGCCTACTAAGCTATTAAGGAGTTAAACTACGTTAGCTATACTCCGAGTCAATATTATTATTTTTGCTCCACTAAATACAATTGCCAACCAACTGCCCACCAATCGCCAACCAACTGCCAGCCTATTTCCACAAAAACATTAAAATCTTCGTTATAAAGAATAAATAAACGACGAAACGTACCATTATACCGTGGCTTCCAGAATTGGAGCTAGATCAAGGCGTAGCCAAAATTTTTAACATGGATAATACAAATTAAGTACTAGTATTTCTACATTAAGTGCCTCCGACATGAAGTGTTACTTCGTAACATACTATTCAGCTTGAAAAGGGTTAATAGATGACGAAAACCAAGGCAAAACGTGGCTTCCAGAATTATGCCCAGCTCAAGGAGTAGAAGAAATTTTCTACAAAGATAATACAAGAGTATATCTTTGAGAAAATTTCTTCGTGAGACGCAGTAGATGGGTATGATTATGGAAGCACAGTAAGTACGAAGCCTGCTCTCCTTACTGGTAAGTTGGCTTTATACTAACATTCCGCAGCAAATTGGCATTAGTAACAACGGTAACTGAACTGGTGGCCATTGCTATTTCTGCGATAGCCGGATGCAACAGCCCCAACACAGCCAAAGGTATCGCCAGGATATTATAGAAAAAGGCCCAAAACAGGTTTTGGCGTATCTTTCTAAATGTAGCTTTGGACAGGTTTACGGCACTGACAACAGCCGATAGTTTGCCTTGAACCAGGGTGACATCAGCAGCTTCGATGGCAATGTCTGTTCCGGTACCAATGGCAATGCCCACATTGGCCTGAGTCAGGGCCGGGGCATCGTTGATTCCATCGCCTACCATGGCTACAATTAAGCCCTCGTCCTGCAAACGCTTAATCTCCTCAACTTTGCCTTCAGGCAGCACCTCGGCCAGTACATGGTCAATTCCGGCCTGTTGGGCAATTGCCTCGGCGGTTCTGACATTGTCACCGGTAATCATTGCAGTTCTGATGCCTTTGCTGTGCAGCTCTTTTATGGCCAGTACGGAATCCTCTTTAATGGTATCTGCTACCGAGATTATTCCGGCAACCTGGCCGTTTACAGCAATTAAAATCGCAGTTTTGGCCTGATTTTCATCCTCTTTCATCTGGGCCTCACTGATCCCGAAATCCACTTGATGATCAGCCATTAGTTTTCTACTGCCAACTAAAACAGTTTGGCCGTCAACAGTAGCAACTAAGCCTTTACCGGTTACCGCTTCAAAGCTTTCCAGCTTTGGCAAAGATATATTATCCTCTTCAGCGGCAGCAATAATTGCCCTGGCCAGGGGGTGTTCTGAGCCCGATTCAGCAGCAGCTGCAAATTTTAAAACCTGCTGTACTGAATAACCGTTAAAAGCATGAATATTATTTACTTCGGGTTTGCCCTTGGTTATAGTGCCGGTTTTATCAAAAACAATCATTCTTACATCCTGCAGTGATTGAATAGCTGCTCCATCTCGAATTAAAATTCCAGCTTGAGCACCCATGCCGCTGCCTACCATTAAAGCTGTGGGGGTAGCCAAGCCTAAGGCACAGGGGCAGGCAATTACCAACACAGCGACCACTGAATAAACTGCCTGGCCCCATCTGTTCAGGTTAAAACTTATCGACCAGGGAATAACGCTTTGAACAGGGCCGGATATGACATTACTAATGCTTTTCATTTGGTCTGGCAGCAATACCCAGAGTATCAGCGTTATCAGGGCTATACCGATAACTATTGGTACAAATACACCGGTTACCCGGTCAGCAAACTCCTGAATCGGCACCTTTGTGCCCTGAGCCTCTTCTACCATTTTAACCACCTGAGCTAGAAAAGTATCTCGCCCTACTTTGGTAGCCTTAACCTGCAGCAAACCTTCCTGATTAATAGTCGCCCCGATAACCTCGTCGCCAACTGTTCTGGTCACCGGCATCGATTCTCCGGTAACCATAGACTCATCTACCGAACTGCTGCCAAAGATCACTGACCCATCTGTCGGTATCCGTGTACCGGGTTTTACCACCATGATATCACCGGGCTGCACCTCTTCAATTGGAATCTCAATTTCCTGATCATCTTTTATGACCAGGGCCGAACGGGCCCCCAGCTCTAACAGTTTTTTAATAGCCTCAGAAGCCCGGCCTCTGGCTTTGGTTTCAATATACCGGCCGGTCAAATGAAAGGCCATAATCATCGCAGCAACTCCGGCAAAGCTGGGCATGGTAGCGAATAAATTGATTATCCCGGTCACATAAGCTGCTGTTGTTCCCAGCGCAATTAAGGTATCCATACTTGGGGAGCCATGGACTAAGGTTTTAAAACCGGTAGTGATTGTCTCCCGGCCGGGCCAGATTAAAGCTGCTGAAGACAACGCCAGCATACCTAAATCAAATCCTGCAGGCCAGGGCCAACCATGGGCTTTGCCTAAAAACATCCCCGGAATCATCCATAGAATAACCGGTATGGTAAACAACCAGACTGCAATCAGGCGATTCTTAGCTTTAATAATCCGAGCCTCTTCTTCTTCATCCTGATTATCCTGCACTTTTTGCTCACTGTTTAACAGTAACCTGTAACCAGCATCAGCAACTGCTTTCCCCATTGCCACAAAACCAATCTTTTCACTGTTGTAAGTTACAGTGGCTTTATTGGTTGCTAGATTAACTACCACATTTTCTACACCATCTAAATTAGAAAGAACCCTTTCTACGCGCTGCGCGCAGGCAGCTCAGGTCATTCCTTCTACCACAAATGTTTGCTTAATTTCGCTTTCCTGCTCCATTGCTACAGGGGTGTATCCAGCCTTGCTTATCGCCTGGGTAATCTCCTCCATGCTTATCTCCGAGGCCTGATATTTTACTGAAGCACGATAAGCTGCCAGATTGACATTCGCTTCTACTACCCCCGGAAGGTTGTTGAGCACTTTTTCAACTCGTGCTGAGCATGCGGCACAGTGCATGTCGGGCACTTTGATAAATATATGTTTTAACATTGTTTTCTCCCTTACACTAATGAATATTCTCTTTACACCACACTTGAATCTCATGGGCAGCTTGAACAATATTATCTGAGCAAAAGCTTGAGATGAATTTACGATCAGGTTTTGAGCTGTAACCATACAACGGATCGTAGTAGCTGGCCAGCAGGGTTTCTACCAGCTGCTCAATATTATTATCTGCCAAGCAGGTTAACAAATACTCAGTTTTTGCTCTTCCCAAATTCTTTTTCAGCTTAACAATAGAGTTTTTTAACTCTGCAATATCTATTATCTGTGGGCCGTATTCAGAGACAATTCTCTTTGTTCTGGTCTGCACAGTCGTATAAACCAGCAGGTGATGGCCATTTTTCATTGCCTTAAAAAATCGATCAGGCATATTTAACTTACCAGTTCTTCGACTTTCACACTCAACAATTATGTATTTACTGTCCTGATATTTTCGCAATTGATTAAAAAGCATGCTGTCAAACATTTTCTGTGAAGGCTGATCACCTAAACCGACATTGCCAAAAGCACTGCCACGGTGATTGGCCAGTTCCTCAATATCTATTACCGGAACACTGTTGCGGCTTAACTCTTTTAAAATCTGAGTTTTTCCTACCCCTGTCAGACCGTGCAGAACCACCAGCTGGTTTTGAGGATAGGCGTCTAAGTAATCTATGACATATCTTCTATATGCTTTGTAGCCACCCTGCAGCCGACGGTGCCTGATCTTTATCAGCTCCAGCAGGGTGCTGATACTCTGGCTACGCATTCCACCGCGCGAGCAATAAACAACTAAATCGCCTGATTCAGCTAATTCAACAAAGCTATCGATCAAACCCGGCAGCTTGTCTGCAATATATTTTAAACCAGCCCTTCTGGCCTTAACCGGACCTTCATTGTTGTGGATTATACCGATTTCATGCCTCTGCTGATCATTCAGCAATGGCATATTCAATGCCCCCGGGATATAAAATCCGCTGAATTCGCCCGGAGACCGGACATCAACAAAAATCGGACTTTTCAATTTAAGTGCGTTATCAATGGTTATAGTATTAGATACTGACATAAAACTGCTCCTTTAACTTCCCAGATAACCCCCATTTTAACCCACTTTAATATATATTTAAAGACCCAGCCTTTTTGGGACCCACTGCTTAAAATCCTGTGATTCCTGGGTCCCAAAAAACTGGGTTTGAGGTTGTTGAGCTAGTTTTACTTAATTAACAACAGTAATGACTTATCTTGGTGTTTGGAACGTATGGTTAATTACTTACGTTCAAATGTGGCACAGTCAGTCATCTCTGTCGTTGAAGCATTACGCGGCTCAATGTTGATTGCCTTAGCACTGCAATAATCTCCAGTTGCGTAGTACTTACAGGTGTTAACAACGCAACGAACTTGTGGTGATTGATTATTAGTATGCATAAGATATTCACCTCCAATAATAGAGTGCGAAAAAAACTAAGGCTTAAACCCAGTAAAATATTCCATTATACTATGGGTTTGATGCGCAGCAGGCGCATACCATTGAGAATTACGATAATCGCAGCTCCGGTATCGGCCAGAATTGCAATCCACAATGTTAACCAACCTGGAAAGACCAGCAGGATAGCCGCCAGTTTTACGACTAATGAAAATATGATATTTTGCTTGATAATGTTCAAAGTTTTTCTGCTTAAAAGCATGGTATACGGCAATTTTTTAAGATCATCAGCCATTAAAACTATATCAGCAGTCTCTAAAGCGGTATCTGTTCCGGCGCCACCCATGGCAATGCCAACCGAAGATGTAGCTAAAGCCGGGGCATCATTTACACCATCACCTACCATAGCAACGGTCTGATACCGATCAATTAGCTTATTGACTACTTCAACCTTTTGATCGGGCATTAAATTGGCCCTGAATTCACTCAAACTCAATTTTTTTGCTATTGTAGCTGCAGTCTGCTGATTGTCGCCAGTAAGCATGATAGTGTTCTTTATTCCAGCCCTTTGCAACTGCTTAATCGTATCATAACTCTCTTCACGCAGCATATCTGCTACTGCTATTATGCCCATCAGTTTATCATCGTAAATCACTATCATAGTAGTATGGCCCTGTTCCTGATGCACTTGAATTTTGCCGGCAATGCTGCTCAAATCTATATTGAGCTGCTCAGCGGCATAATCAGGTTTGCAGATAACACATTTTTTTCCTGCTATTTCTGCCTGAACACCTTTACCTGTCAATGATAAAAAATTTTCCATAGGCAGTACTGTAATATTCTTTTCGGCGGCATACCTGACAACCGCTTTGGCTAAAGGATGCTGGGAGGCCTCTTCTACTGTAGCTGCCAGCTGCAGTACCTGGTCTTCGGTTAAATCTGCCAGAGATTCTACTGCTGTAACTCGAGGCTTTCCTTTGGTTAAAGTGCCGGTTTTATCTAAAGCGATAGCCTTAAGTTTACCAGCAAGCTCTAAATAAGCGCCACCCTTGATTAAGATGCCGTGTTTGGCAGCATTTCCAATTGCCGATACAATTGAAACCGGCGTAGATATGACCAAAGCGCAGGGGCAGGAGACAACCAGCAAAGATATTCCCCTGTACAGCCATTCCTGAAAATCTGCTCCCAGAAACAAAGGCGGAACAGCCACAATACCCAGTGCCCCTAGAATAACTATTGGGGTGTAGTACTTGGCAAAGACATCGACAAACTGCTGTGAGGGCGCCCGCTGTGATTGAGCTTCTTCCACCAGCATAATAATCTGGTCCAAAGTAGTATCGCCCATACCACGGGTTACTTTTACCTCTAAATACCCTTCTTCGTTTATAGTGCCGGCAAAAACCTCGTCGTCAACCTCCTTGTTAACAGGTAATGATTCACCAGTTATCGGGGCCTGATTAACGCTTGAAATACCGGCTACCACATCGCCGTCCACTGCTATTTTCATACCCGGTTTAACAATGACGATCTCGCCTACAGCAATATCTTCGACCGGCAGTTCCAGCTCACAACCGTTGCGCCGGACTATAGCGGTCAGTGGAGCCAGGTCCATTAAAGATCTAATTGATTGCCGGGTTTTATCCATTGAGTAGGATTCCAGCATTTTACCTATTGAAAACAGCACACTGACAGTAGCGGCCTCAAAGTACTCGCCCAAATAGATGGCACCCAAAACCGCAACTACCATTAACACATTCATATCCAGAGCCATTCCGTTCCTGATAGCCATCAGCGCGGACTTAGCAGGATAAAAGGCACCAAAAGCGATCGCCACCCCCAGCACGAAAACCCTGATACCCGGGGTTGCATCAGCTATTGAGGCCATAATTCCGACCAGCCAAAACAAGGTTGCTATCCCGGTAACAACAGCTCTTTTTTCCTTCCACCACGGAATGTAAGTTATTGAATCTCTGATTGACTTGCGATGAACAATTTTATAACCCATCTTTTCTACTGTAGCCATGATGGCTTCATTAGCTGTATAGTGAACAACACGCAAAATTGAGGTGCTGAAATTGTACGATGCATGAGACACACCATTTAAACGGGCAACTGATTTTTGAACCCCTTTGGCACATTCCGGACAATCAATGCCGCTGACTATAAAAGACTCAGCTTCTGATTTTAACTCCTGTGGAATTAAACCAGTGCTCTCCAACGACGAACTGGGAGCAACCTCACAGCCGTGCTCATGCCCATGGTCCTGTCCACAGTTGCATATTTCATCATGCTCGTGAACATGGTGCTGGCTATGGTCATGTCCGCAGCTACAGTGATCATCACTTTGACATTGATCGGAATTTCCATGCTGTTCCAGCCCATCGCTACAGCGGCTCTGATCATGCTCAGGTTTACTGTGATCATGTCCACACTGGCACGCGTCCTCCGACTGTTGCCCACCGCAACTTTCGCTGTGATCAACGGTATCGTTTTTGCTTCTCTTCTCCTGTTTATCTGAGAAATTTTCTGTATTAAACATATTATTTCCTCTCTAAATATGGGCTAAATGCTCTATTCCCAGTTTAATAATGCCATCGACATGATCATCATCGAGCGAATAGAACACCCTCCGGCCTACCTTTCTGTATTTTACTAATCGTGCAGCTCTTAAATATCGCAGATGGTGGGAGACATTAGATGGAGTTGTATCTAAAATTTCTGCTAAATCCCCAACGACCAGTTCCTGCAATGATAAAGCATACACCAGTTTAGATCTGGTCTCATCAGCCAAGGCTTTAAACAGCTCTGCTAAGCCCTGCAGTTCTAAGACCTTAGCTTTTAACTGGTCGATATCCTGACTGACCTCAGTGTCTTCATAATAATCAAAGCACATTTTTTCACCAACTTTACTATAGCAATATATGAATATGTGATCACATATTATTATATTCTTGATTTCCAAAATGTCAATACTTTTTAACAATCTATTTTGAAATAGCTGAATCATTGGGGTGGGTTTACTTCGTAAACGGCTTGGAATTGCTGCGCAATTGGTTTGGGCTTGCTTGACCAGCAAGCGGGGTGAAGTTGGGCTTTTACAATAGCTGGAACAATGGCTAGAACAATGGTTTCACAATTGCTGGAACGATTGTTTTCTAGGTGGTTGGCTGCCGAGTAATGGAGACTGCTTCCAGGGTGTCCTGCGTGGATATTAATTTGAGATTGAATCAGAATTAAACTATATTCCATAATAATGTGCAAAAAGGAACGCATTCAACGCGTTCCCTACATAGTCAAAATTCTGCTCAGAATGGCTTCAAAAGGTCCAGACTCAGCCGGATGCCAATAACTATTGCCCAACCATTGCCAACCAATCGCCAACCTATTGCCGACCCATTGTGTAATCGAGTAATGGTCTAGAAATTACGAAATTGGGGTCAGGCTCGAAACTTATAAACCGAATTGGTCAACAGTTTGGCCGCTAGTTATTGATATAGCTGAATACTTTCTTTTTAACTGAGAATAAAATGTACAAAAGGGCCGCTTCATATCGCCCCTGCTCTGAGTTAAATTTGAAATACGGATGTATTATTAAGTAAGAAAAAACGTTATATCTGCAACAAAAAGAACCGTCCGAGGCTGCTGAAAAAGTCCGCTCTCTGCGTTATACGGCTCTTTGCGCACTCGGCATACTACCTCGTATAGCCTCCTTTT
>JANQLZ010000128.1 GCA_028280325.1 Bacillota bacterium | reverse complement strand
AGGTAGTATGCCGAGTGCACAAAGAGCCAGGCGATTTGAAAATAATCGCTACCTTAAAGCAAACATAAAAAGAACGCAGAGAGCGGACTTTTTCAGCAGCCTCGAACCGATTGTTTCACTATTTTGCTAATTCATTCCATAGCTCTATGCCTTCCTGTAGCTGTGTTTTTGAATCTCCAGAGTCAGGCCCGGTTGCAATAAACTCATTTTTTTTAATCCAGCCATTGATCGGTAATAAGACCTGCTCTTGTATTGCATGCAGATGGTTGATTTTATCTTTTACACTTTCTTTAGGTAATAAAAGCAAATCATAAAAAGTAGGGTTGGTAATTTCTATTTGTTTCAATATGTCTTTGAGCGCCTTTTGCTGAAAATTATTCAGTTTTCCGTATTCAATAAGGCATTGACCAATTTCATGATAGTACATTAAATCAAAATAAAATCTGTTAGCAGAACGATTACGCTCTAAAGATTCCAGTCCATGTGTAAGTCTAAATCGAATCAGGTTAACATTCGGCTTCGATATTTCATAATTATTTCTGATAACTAACTTTGCTTTAGCTAATAATGAATTAGTATCCTTAATCACTTTCCCTGTCAGTATTGCGTTTTCGATAAAAGGGTTAATATCTGATGCTAATTTATAATCTAAAAAAATTTGCAACTTACTATGCGGCAATATCCATGCATCAAATCTAACATTTGTATTATCAATAGTAGGGTGGAGAACTTCAATACTGGTATTTAAATCTTTGATAACAATGAGCAAGTCAACATCACTCAATTCATTATGAGAGTTGTTACACCTTGACCCGAATAGTACCAGACCTGCTACACTAGGGTGTCTCTCAATGCGCTTAATTATATTATTGATTTTTTTATCAACTGAAGTATTCATGTTTTCTCATTCCCTTTTTAATAACTATTTCTTCAGATATGTATAGTTTAGTGTACAAGTACTTGCCAACAGAAACTGGTTTCAGCCATTTGGCAAGAGGAGTGCACAATAACAACTGCCAAACAACCGCCCAACAATTGCCAGACTATTGCCAACCTATTGTAAGTAAATGACGAAATGTATCATTATGCCGAGGCTCACAGAATTGAGGATAGATCAAGGAATAGCAAAAAATTTACAAACATAATACGAGGCAGTATATGTTTGAGCAGCCTTTTACTTTTATATGATATCTATGGTATGTCTTCTTCGTAAAAAGTAAATAAATGACGAAAAGTTTAAAATAGCGTGGCTTTCAGAATTGAGCTTAGATAAAGAAATAGCTGAAATTTTTAACATGGATAATACCATTATATCTATGTTTAAGCCAATGACTAACCTCTGAAGTGGTTTTACTACGTAAACGTAGTGGAATTGCTGTGCAATAGGCTTGGGCTTTACGATTGATGAACAATGGCTGTAACAATGGTTTAACTATTGCTGGAACGATTGTTCTAAATTACTGACTAATCGAGACACGTGTAGCAACCTTCGTGAAAAAGTAAATAAATGACGAAATGTGCCATTATGCCGAGGCTCACAGAATTGAGGATAGATCAAGGAATAGCAAAAAAATTTGCAAACATAATACGAGGAAGTATATGTTTGTAAACTTTTTTAGCGTATGACGCAGATATAGCCTCGATTATGGGAGCGTCATTAGAAAGAAACTTTATATAAACTCATTGATGTAATTAACCACCCCAACAAAAACCTCATTAAGTGCTGTTAAAACTTTTTTGTCGTATATCTTCAGGATATCCATCTGGCAGGCCTGGCTAACAGACAAATAGCCACAGGCTAACTGGGTTAAGGTGGCAATATCGCATTCTGCCTGACATTTTTTATTGGTTTTTTTAGCCACTAATTTATTTCCTTCAGGTTTAATATGGAAAGTTCCGTTGTTCTGCAGCAAATACCTGTCGTTAATAAGAATTGTAAAATCCTGTTTTGCGTTGGTTTTATAAGAATCAAAAAACCTTTCAACATTTATAATGCGGCCCATCATAAAGGGCAGCATTCTGATATCAGTTTTCTTATTAATGGGTACAATATGTTTAATGTAGTCATCTTCTGCGGCAGTTATTTCTACATTCTCAACCTGCATATTATGCTGATAGATATAGTTTAACATCCGATAGAGAGTGGGCTTATTTAAATAACACCACTCTCTAATGATCATACTGCTTTCAGTCAACGAGTAAATCAAATATCCTGTATAATGGCCAGAATTATTGTTCTTGACAAGGTATAAATGAAGGTTTTCTGATGCTAACTCCGCAAGAAGTTCTCGAAAATAGTCGCTGTCACGATTTAAGAAAAGGCCGTGCTGACGATGAGCTCTGTTATATAACAGAGCCAGATCATGGCAATGGCTCTGGTCGGCTTTTTCCAGATTAAATTCGTTTTTTTCAGATCTGCAGTTTTCTGTTTTTAAATGATATGTACTCATATCCGAAATAAAACTAAACTGATACTTTTTATACAGACGGGAGTCAATCGCCATTATTATGGCAAAAGATTGGTTCCTGTTATAGATTTCCTGTAAAGTATAGCAGAGCAGTTTTTTCATTAAACCACTGCCGCGTTGTTCTGGCAGTGTTGAAATGCCAATGATGTAGCTGACAGGTATAATAAGACCTTTAAAACTAAGTTGATACTGATTGAGTTGCAAAGCAGCCAGCAGCTTTTCGCTGTTGGCCTGAGGTATAACCACAGTGTTTTGAGAGCAATATCTATTGTTAAAATAGTAGTTATTAAAAGAATCTGAGTCATCAAAACAGTACTCCCAGAGTTTTTTAACCTTAATGAGATCCTTTTCCAGTGCAATCCTTGGATACATGTTTCCACCTTAATCCTTGTAAATAAGATATTTGGGTATCAGATGTGCCGGGTGATAAGATAGCTTGGCTTTTCTTATACCTTCTACCCCAACATCATCTTCTCTGTTAACATAAACAGTATTTGAAAAATTATGTTCTAAAAAGAGTTTGTTTAAAATTTGATAGAGGCCTCTGATATGCGGGTTGGCAATTTCGACGTGAATCTGAGCCATGTCAGGCAATAAATAGCTGCCGATTGAAAAGGCTTCGAGGATATTATCAATATAAATACCGCCGATCTTGTAAGATAATTTATCATAATTATTTAGCAAATTATCAATACCATCTTCCAATGAGTGTTGTTTAAAATAACTATCGTCACCCGCTTCAGTTGTTGATTTATCTAAATGCCACAGCCCGATCATTTTCTGGCAGTTTTTAAATTCTGACTTTTTTAGCGGCCTAAAGCAAAACCGGTCACCATAAGTTTTGTTGAACTTGTTAATGTGATTTCTTTTTTTCTCATATTTACGGCCTTTTAAATTAATTAAATCCTCAGATGAATATATGTAGTCGTGGAACTTGCGGACTGACTCTATAGTGAATTGGTCAGGAAAATGAGTTTCAATGAATCTTGCGTATTGTTCAGACGCATAGATAATTTTGAGAGGAAGCTGTAGTTTTTCAAAGTAATTAATTAAAAAATTTGTACCTGACAGCCAATTGTCTTCAGAAGTGATTGGCATCAAGGTATTCATACTGGCTTCACTGATAATATAAGCACATTGATCATCAATATAGTATTTATATTGCTCAAATGGGTCCCACAGCATTAACGTGTTAAAATTATATTCGCAAAGCTGGTAGCCTGTTTTCTTGATATATGGTTCTAAGTCATCTCTACTGTCAATACTGAGCCTAATAAAAATAATAAAACCTCCCTGATGTGATTAAACATTTATATCTTATTATACGAACATAGATTTTGTCAAAACAAACGATCGCTTTTCTTGCCATAATTTGCTTTACAATAAACATATGACCAAATAAAATGATTATTCTTTGGGTTTACTGCGTAAACGGGGTGGGCTCGCTTGACAGCAAGCGGATGGCAGTTGGTTTTTGCAATTGTTGGGCGATGGTTGGGTAGTAGTTTGGCGGTTGTGGGGCAATTGTTTTTTTCCTTATGTACAGCTGCTATCGCCAAGGTATTTTGTATATCAGGGAGAACTTATGTTCTTTAACAAATTCTTATATAGGTAACGTAGTACTAAGTAACTGATTGAACGAGTAAAATGATGTTATGAGGTGAGTAATTGAGCTTTTTACATGGGTTGGGGCAAAATAACGATATTGACGCAGGGTCACAGACGACCAAATCGGAACCCATTCATGCTTTGCCCTACATAATATTTGCATTCAACGTTACTCAATCTTTCGGGAATAAATAATTTGAGCGACTATATATGAAAATATAAAAATGCCGGCGCACCATACAATTGCCAGCACTGCATTATTGCCCACAGGATTACCTAAAAACAGCGCTTTTAAGGTATCATTAATATATGTAAAAGGTTGATTTTGAGCAAAAATACGCAATGCTTTCGGCATGGTTTCAGGTGGAACAAATGCAGAGCTAACATAAGGGATAAATACAATAATCATGGATAATCCGCTCGCACTTTCGGGGCTATTGGCCAGTATACTGGTCATAACAACCATCCATGTAAATGAAAAAATAAAAAGCAACAACATTCCGATAATCATCAGCCAATCCAAAAATGTTGCATTCGGTCTAAAACCTATTAGAAAAGCGATTAATGTAATAATCACTATTGATATAATGTTGCGCAACATAGACGAAAACACATACCCAGAAAATATGGCAGACTTACTAATATTCATTGTTCTAAATCTATCAATAACACCTTTTGTGAAATCTTTATTCACACCAACAGCAACTATAGATGCTGAAAATGCGATCGAAATAATAATGATTCCTGAAAATACATAGTCGACATAATTCATTGTTCCAACGTTTATCGCGCCGCCAAAAACATAAACAAATGCCAGCATCATAAATACAGGCAATAAAATAGTTGTCAAAAATGACTCCAGATTTCTCACTGTATGTACAATGTTTCTTTTTATCATAACGTTGGTGTCACTCGTATAATATTTGAGTTTTTTAATGATATTCATATTTATTAAACCTCATTATTTACTATTTTTAAGAACACATTTTCCAGAGTCGGTTTTTTCTGCTCAAACGAAGATGCAACGATATCATTGCTTTCAAGTTTTTTTAATATATCTAAGATGTCAACTGTTGTTCCATCGCTTTCCACTTTTACATGGTTTGTTCCTTGTATGATCTCGGCATTTCTGTTTTTGTATATATTAAGGGTTTTAAGTTTTTCCGACTCATTGTTTAAATGCAATATGATGAAAACAGTGGGAATCATTTGTTTTATCTCTGAAACACTGCCTTCAATGACAATTTTCCCGTCATGCAGAATCGCTATCCTGTCTGCTAAATATTCAGCTTCTTCTAAATACTGTGTTGTTAAAAATATAGTGACACCGATACTTGCAAACTCTTTAATCATTTTCCACATGGATATGCGGCTTTTGGGATCAAGGCCGGTAGTCGGCTCATCTAAAAAAATAACACTCGGAGTTCCAAGCAAACTCATTGCGATATCCAGTCTTCTTTTCATTCCTCCGGAAAAGGTAGCAACCATCCTGTCAGCATCTTCCATCAGATTAAATTTTTCTAACAGATCATTAACCCGAGACTTCACATCTGAAAGATGAAGCAAATTGCCAATCATCGTTAAGTTTTCTCTGGCCGTCAACAGTTCATCTACCGTTGAAAATTGTCCGGTCAATGATATCGTATCTCTAACACTACCGGGGTGTTTAATGACATCAAAACCTTCAATTTTTGCACTTCCGCTCTGTGGTTTAAGAAGAGTTGATAAGATTTTTATTGTTGTAGTTTTACCGGCACCATTAGAGCCCAGCAGGGCAAAAATACTGCCACGCTGCACGTTAAAGCTTACTCCTTTAAGGACATCGATAGTCTTAAATGATTTTTCTAAATCTCTTACTTCAATTACCGTTTCATTTCTTTTTACTAAAGTCATACGCATCTCCAATCAACATGGTCTGAAAATCTTACTTTGTGTTGGTCATCTTTTTCTTAAAATGTCTATAATCCATACACTCTCAGGACAGGGGGTGTCGGGATAAAGTGCTATTTCTGATGCAATACTGCTAATCGCACACCAAAAAGCAACAGCCAGGGCATGAGGATTACCTTCACGAATTGTGCCAGCAGATTGCCCTTTTTGAATTAGTTTGATTGATGGTGTAAAAGCATCAAAATCTTCCAACTTGGCTTTGATACTCTGCGGCGTTGCTTCGTTATAAAGTATTTGATTCATTAGTACAAACATTTTAGATGTTAACGTTTTGTTTCGTAGTTCATCAAAAATTCTTTCTGCAGTATTTTCAAAAAATTGGAGTGGCTCAATATCATCTGTGAAAAATACATTCATCGTATTTGAAATAGATGTTGTTACCAACTCTTCAAGCAGCTTTTCCTTAGACTCGAAGTAATGAAACAGAAGCCCTGTGCTCATACCGACATGCTGTGCAATATCGGTGATTTTCGTGGAAGCATACCCTTTGCGGATAAACAAGTTAAGCCCGGCAGCCAGAATTTCTTCCCGCCTTTTTTCTTTTTGCTGATTACGAATACCCATAATATTGAACCTCTATTCAATGAACTAATATTCAATATTATAAATAATAACATATTGATTGTCAATAAAATGGTAATTTTCTTAAGCCAGGAAACATTACGTCTCCTAATTTGGCATCCACAGGGTTTAAGTAAGACGATTATTATGGTCGTGATGGGTTTACTGCGTAAACGGGGTGGAATTGCTATGCAATTGGTTTGGGCTTGCTTGACAGCAAGCGAATTGCCAGTTGGTTTATTACAATAGTTGAGCGATTGTAGTTGTTGGGCGATTGTTTTCCTGGATGCCGGCTTACTTCTGAATAATGAAAGGGGTGGGTTTACTGCGCCATTGTAAAGCATAATTTCAAAACATAAATAGTTATAAGAATAGGTGTGATACTAAATAAACGGTAGGGAACACATTTTATGTGTTCCGTCAATGTATTGTAATAATCTTTCAGTTTATGCAATATTACTATCAAAATGGAGCTATTATTTTTAAATGTGTTTTGAAAATCTTTGGTGACAAACAAAACGTGGCTCACAGAATTTAGACAAGACAAGGCGTAGACAATATTTTTAACATAGATAATACGAGTAGTTGTCTTTGAGCAGACTTTTACTTTTATATGATATCTATGTTATTTTTTCTTAGTAAAAAAAAGTAAATAAACGACGAAACGCAGGACAAAACGTGGCTTCTAAAATTGAGAATAGATCAAGGAAAAGGTAAAATCTGCGACAAAGATAATACGAGTAGTATATCTTTTAGCAGATTTTTTCTTTGACGCAGATATAACTCAATTTTAGAAGCCTCCGTGGAAAGAAACTCCTAAACGACGAAACGCTGGGCATTACGTGGGTCACAAAATTGAGAATAGATCAAGGCGTAGAAAAAATTTTTAGAATAGATAATACGAGTAGTTGTCTTTGAGCAGACTTTTACTTTTATGATATCTATGTTATTTTTTCTTAGTAAAAAGAGTAAATAAACGACGAAACGCAGGACAAAACGTGGCTTCCAAAATTGGAGCTAGATCAAGGAATAGCAAAAAAAATAAAAATCATAATACGAGGAAGTATATGATTTTTAATTTTTTAGCGTATGACGTAGAAATAGCCCAATTCTGGAAGCCTCAGTGGAAAGAACCACTTACAATGCGATGGTCTTTGTCTTTACGCCCCCTCGCTCCGACTTAAGAGTTATGCTGATTTGTTTGGAGCATGCTTCAGTCAGTTGTATGGTCCATTTAATTCTTTTGCCGCTTTTAGCTGGCTTGCCAAAGCGGTAGAATCGGGATTGCTGTCCAGCGGAATAGCCCTCTAAAAATCCGATTTCAACCTGAAAATCTCCGTTTATCAAGCTGGTAGTTTCGCTCACATTTAAAGTTACTAAATCCTGACGCACAGCTTTCTGTTTTTTGGCCTGTTCGCTGATATTGGTGTTCATGAAACCATGATTAGAAACGACGGCTTCAATCTGGTAGATGTTATTCTCCAGATTAGTAACTTCTATTTCGTCAATATGTACAACAGGTAAAGACAAAGCGTAACCTAATGCAAATTGAGTCATTTTATAGCATTCCTGCTCCAAGAACTTAACCGGTGGATTCTGTCGGCACTCCTTAACTTTCCAGCCTCCTATTTCGATGCTGCCAAACTGAGGATGGTCAAACTTATGCCAGGCAGTAAATCCCTGTCCGGACAATTCACGGTCATTCCACTGCAACAGCTTTATTTCCAGTTGGTTCAATTCTTCTTTACTGGGCTCCTTATAGGGGTCCTTTTTAACCTCTGGTGCGGCTCTGCCAACAGCATCCCAAAGTTCAGGGGTAAAGGCAAACAAGCCTTTGTACTCAAAACACCAGTCATCTAGCACCCCGGACCAAATATCGCCGTAGCAGCAGACAACCGGGTAACTGGTAGTTTTAGTTCCAATATTCCCCAGTTCCTTATACATGGCCAGATCGGTTTTGTCAAAATTTTTATCTGGTACAGTGCTATGAGGGCGGAACAATACCCCGCCGGTAGTGTGGTAAAGCAGCACCCCGCCAATATTTGAGTGCTTGTTGATGAACTCTACCTGATTTCGGGTTTCAGGCTCTGAAAGAGGAAACGGACCAGAACCAGGGGTAAGTGGATTGTATCCTGCTGGGAAGTTCCTGTTTAAATCCAAGCCATACTTTGTGTCTACAGCCTCAAAAGGATACCTGGCATTTTCTAAAATGTTTCCCTGAGCATCTAACAGATGTCCCTCTGTATATATGTGGTAAAATGGGCCTTCTAAATCTAATGGAGAACGTTCAACCATAGCCCGAGGATCTTCACTGGAGATTTTCCAAGCCCCATGCTGATCGTCACGAATGCGCATCAGCTGGATTCGGCCATCACCATTGATGTCAAAGGCATGTAGTCCGGCAGGGTCTTCATCTTTCCGAAAATCTGGGAACGGCCGAACACTGCTGCGTAACAGGGTGGGGGTAGTTAAATACAACTCTGCTCCATCCGGGTTAATCCTGGGAAGAATATAAAATGTACGGGTGTCCAGCAATTTTTTAATCTTGTCATTTTCAGTGGTCAGTAAATACTCGGCTAAATGCAGAGCAGCCATCGAGCCGGTAACCTCTCCGGCATGGATATTGGCATCAACGTACATAGCTGGTTTAGTATCGGGGGAGCCAGTATTTTTGTTGGTAATTGTCAGGGCCCAGACATCACGTCCTTCGTAGCTCTGTCCAATAGTTTCAACTGTGATCAGGTTGGGGTAGTTCTCCTGCCATGAATGCATCAATTCATTAATTTCATCATATAATAAATATTTGTCGAGCCTTAATTTAGACATTTTATCACTCCTTTTCTAGGTAATTCTCTATAGCTGAAGTTAATCCTGCCTTAAAGTCATCTTAGTTTAATGGCGGCCAAAATGAACGGTTTTCATAATCTCCTTCAGTGTGTTAAAATAACTTCAAAATGTATTTAAGGGGAGGGAATACTATTAAGGACCTGACAAAAGGGGCAGTCCCCAAAACACTGATACTTTTTGCCTTGCCAATACTCGGAGGAAGGCTCTTAAACACTGCCTACAATATTGTCGACACCATTTTTGTCGGCAGATTGGGGCATGAGGCAATTGGGGCTGTTTCATTGAGCTTTAATGTAATCTTCGTCGTTATAGCGCTGGCCGCTGGCCTGACCATGGGTACTACTATTTTGATTGCTCAGTATGTAGGTGCTGGAGATAAGGACATGGTCAATAAGGTAGTTATCAATTCGATTTTTTTTATCGGCATTATTGCAGCTACCCTGGCCTTGGTCGGGTTCATTATCAGCCCTTATATCCTAAAACTGATGGGTACCCCTTCCGATATATATAGTTTGTCTTTATCCTATATGAGGATTATTTTTGTTGGTATAATATGGATGTTTGGTTACTTCTTAGTGTCATCAATTCTGAGAGGAATTGGTGATTCTAAAACCCCTTTAAAGTTTCTGTTTGTATCTACGGTAATAAATATTGCGCTGGACCCAATCCTCATTTTTGGATTAGGACCCATCCCCATGTTGGGGGTAAGTGGCGCGGCTTTAGCTACTGTCATTGCCCAGGGAGTTGCTGCGGTTTTAGGTTTTCACTATCTGTTTAATAAAGAAAAATATCTGGAGATTTCTTTTAAAAATTTCTCCTTTGATTATCAGATCATCAAAGATATTTTGAGGCTGGGTTTACCATCGGGTATTGCTCAAACCTTGATGGCCCTGGGCGGAACTGTGGTAATGGCTACCATTGCAGATTTTGGCTCATTAGCAGTTGCCACCTATGGCATTGGTATGAAAGTAGATTCCTTAGCTTTTATTGTCATTCAATCCTTAGCCATGGCTGTTTCAACCATGATCGGGCAGAATATCGGAGCTGGCCTCAATCACCGGGTGGCGCAAATCGTTAAAAGCAGTCTGATTTTAGCCAGCGCCATTATGGCCAGCTATACCCTCATCTATTATTTTATACCAGATGTGCTGGTCAAGATTTTTACCAATGAAGCCGGAATGATTGAACCGACGGTGCTATATATCAGGATTGTCAGCTTATCTTATGTCTTTTTTGGAATAATGAGTGTTCTAAATGCCGTTATCAGAGGTGCTGGGGCCATGTTTCAGTCAATGCTGATAACAGTGGTAAACCTGTGGATTATCCGGGTGCCGCTGGCCAAATTTTTGTCAATCGACTCGGGCCCTAAAGGAATCTGGCTGGCGTTGTCCATTAGCTATGCAGCAGGATCGGCACTCAGCTACCTATATTATCGTTATGGTGATTGGAAAAGCAAAGCTGTAGTATCCAAAAAAGAAACGCATTCTGAGCAGCTTACCTGACCTTTGTCGGACACAAAAAATGATGTATAATATGACATACCTATTCCATAAGTTAGATTACAGACATAATGCCTACTTCAGGAGGGTTTATTTTGAAGAAGAAAAGATTTATCAAGTATTTAGTCATATTGATTGTTGCTCTGGTATTAGCCTGGTATCCAACAGGTTACTACTGTGTATTTCCCGGTGAAGCTCTGAACTTATCAGATGTGGTAAAAGGCGGCAGGTATCAACCGGAGGATTCTTTTCATATGACCACTGTAACTATGATTCGAGCGAATCTACCGGTTCTGTTATACGGCTATGTTAATGCAAGTGCCAGGGTTGCTCCCGAAGAGGATGTGCTGCCTCAGGGGTGGAAAGTGGATGAATACAATCAGTATACCAAGTATCAGATGCAAAACAGTCATAACAATGCCAAAGAGGCCTCAGCTAAATGGCTTAACATACCGATTAGCGAGATCCCTGGTCGGGTAAGAACCTTGCGGATAATCGACGGTCAGGCTTCAGACGGTATTTTAGAGTCTCAGGACATTATTATGGCCGTCAACGGCTTTGAGGTGAACAGCGTCAGTAAGGCGGTAGAGCAGTTAAGCCAGTATAGTCCGGGGCAAACAATTGAACTGCAAATTGAGCGCAACAGTGAGGTTAAGGTTGTAAGTCTGGTTTTAGGGGCTCACCCTGAAGACAGTTCCCGGGCATTTATAGGGGTTACCCTAATTAACGACGAGCGGTTAGTTGAATACGCAGGTGATAATAAGATTACCATTGAAACTGGTCGAATTTCCGGACCTTCAGCTGGCCTGATGCTGACACTGGAAATCATTAATAAAATGACTGAGATTGATCTAGCATCCGGACAAAAAATAGCTGGAACCGGAACTATTGACGCCAGCGGTAAAGTGGGTACTATCGGCGGCATCAATCAAAAATTAATTGCTGCTCGTCGTCAGGGAATGGAAATTTTTTTCATACCACAGGATAATGTTGATGATATAATAATCGATGAAGAGAAATATGAGGGGATGAAGCTGGTTCCGGTTGAGACCCTGGAAGATGCTTTAAACTATCTATATGATAACCAGCGGGTGGCTGAAATCCTGCCTGTTGCGGTTTAATTTTTCATCATCCGTTAACAAAGAATAGATATCGGTAGCTCTCAAATCAAGCTCCCAGATCTTTTGTGAGGTTACAGTTGTCGGATTATACTTAGCCGGCCTTTGAATTAACTGACATTTTAGTTGAGAGCGCCACTGTTTTATCAGGGTGCTCTTATCTTTATTCAGGCCCAACACTCTCAAATAGGGGGCCTTGGTAAGACGGAGAGCAGTCTCATAGGTATCTTTGTCAGCCCTTAATATAATTCTGATCAGCATTCTCCTGATTCGGGAGCTGGGGTAACGCTTGGAGGTGCATCTGTCAATAAACTCAGCTAAGCTGGCAGACTGGCGAGCCTTATTGATGAACAATTCTGGCATGCCTTTTTCCATTTCAGGATATAGCTGGAGCAGGTTGACATCACTGCGCCTCAGAAGTCCCAGAGCCAGATCGCTGTACCGGTCCTCGGTGACAGGCGCTCTGCCCTCAGCCTGCGCCTGGCTTAGCAGCCTGAACGAGAACTCCGGAAGATATGGTTTGGCTTTCTGCAGATCAGGCAATAACTCCCTGATAGCTGTTGCGCTGGCAACTCCATCAGATAATTGCAGGCTGTTGTAGGCGGGGCCCGCTCTTTTAATCAGGACAGGGGTAATGGTTGAACCCAGCTGCAGTCTGGCCTTTAAATAATTAATAGCTAAAATATTATTGGAACCATCCAGAACAGATTGGGCTTCGGGAATGTACCGGCCCATAGCCAGAGAATGGGCTTTAGCAAAAGAAAGACCCTGGGCTAAGTATTCATGCAAAAGAGTACGATAGCCTTCACTCTCATCGTAACTGGCTGCGGCAATTCTGTTTAAAAGCTCTAAATTGTCATTCTCGGCTCCACAAACAAAGCAATCAGCTCCGGCAGCCTCGAGAGCTAAGATAGCCCCGTAGGCAAAGCCGCTGGCGCTGCTACAGGAGTAGATGACAGGAAGTTCTATGACCAGATCAGCTCCTGCTTCCAAAGCCATCCTGGCCCTGGTCCACTTGTCAACAACAGCTGGCATTCCTCTTTGCATAAATGAGCCACTCATCACCACAATGATCAGTTCTGATGAGGTTTTAGCCTCAGCCTGCTTCAGGTGGTATAAATGGCCATTATGAAAGGGATTATATTCAGCAATTATGCCTGTTATATACATGTTGACTCCCCTTAACAGATTGGTTATACTTATGCTGTTGTAATCATGGCATATTTTACGACATATTACAAACCTGAGCGGAATATTACATAACCTAAGGAGGAATCATAATGAAAATTCTAGTTATCAATTGTGGTAGTTCATCATTAAAATACCAGGTTTTTAACATGGATCAAGAGCAGGTTTTAGCGATAGGCAATGTTGAAAAGATAGGTATTGATGGCTCTTTTATCAAATATAAATCACACACAGGGTTCAAATCGCAGACCGAGAGCAAAATCAGCAACCACAGTGAAGCGATAAAACTCGTTTTTGAGGTTATTACAGATGTTGATAATGGTGTGATTAAAGATATAACCGAGATTGATGCTGTTGGCCACAGAGTAGTTCATGCTGGTGAAAAGTATGCCTATTCAGTACTGATTGACGATGATGTTAAAGCCGCTCTGCGGGAGTGCATTGAATTGGCCCCATTACACAATCCTCCGAATATTATTGGTATTGAAGCTTGCGAGGAACTGATTCCTCACGCCAAGCATGTAGGTGTATTTGACACTGCTTTTCATCAAAGTATGCCTGAGATGACATATTTATATGGTCTTCCATATGAGTACTATCAAAAATATGGCGTCCGTCGTTATGGCTTCCATGGAACATCTCATAAATATGTAACCTCTCGAGCAGCCGCAATGCTGGGCAAGGAACTGAATCGTCTCAAAATTATCACCTGTCACCTGGGTAATGGTGCCAGTGTTACTGCTGTCAAGGATGGCAAATCATTTGATACCAGTATGGGCTTTACTCCTTTAGAGGGGTTAATGATGGGAACCCGATGCGGTGATATTGACCCGGCAATTGTACCTTTCCTGATGGATAAAGAAGGCTTGGATATTGATGGGATCAACAAGGTTATGAATAAGAAATCAGGGGTGCTGGGTGTTTCTGATGTAAGCAATGACTTTAGAGTGCTGGAAGAAGCAGCTGATAACGGCAACAAGCTGGCTAAAATCGCCTTGGAAATGTTCGCATATCGGGTGCGCAAGTACATTGGGGCCTATGCTGCAGCCCTGAATGGTGTTGATGCCATTGTATTTACCGCCGGTATTGGTGAAAACAGCGGGGTTATTCGAGAAATGGTCTGTAGTGAGCTAACCTATTTAGGAGTAAGCATTGATGCCAGATTAAATCAAGAAAGAGGCCAAGAGCTGGATATCAGCAGAA
>JANQLZ010000110.1 GCA_028280325.1 Bacillota bacterium | reverse complement strand
ACTTAACATGAGCAACAACAAAGTTTTTCTGCTCAAAGACCTCGACAACTTTCGCCAGTAAAATTGTGCTGTCTACAGCTTTAGGCGATATCGGGCAGTGGTTTCCTGATACTGACGATGATTATAAAGGTATAGACAGCACAATTTTACTGGCGAAAGTTGTCGAGGTCTTTGAGCAGAAAAACTTTGTTGTTGCTCATGTTGATATAACAATTTTAACTGAAAAACCTAAAATAGCTCCTTATGCTACTGCCATGCGCGAAAATCTGGCCGGGCTTTTAGGAATAGGTTTTGATTCAGTTAGTATTAAAGCCACTACTGCAGAAAAGATGGGGTTCATCGGTAATAAAGAAGGCCTTGCAGCTACTGCATTAGTAACGGTTAATACAGAGCCGGCTAATAAAAAATCAGTTAATCAGATCGACTATCAATCATTTTCTCCTATGGCCCTGGCCTATATGGGTGATGCCGTACTTGAGCTGTATGTGCGGAGGTTCTTGCTTTCAAAAGGTGTTCAAAAGGGAGCAAGTCTGCAAAGACTGGCATTGAAGTTTGTATCAGCTAAAGCTCAAGCTGAAATGATAAAAGATAATATGGACATGCTTACCCCCCAGGAATACGATATTTGGCGCTGGGGTAGAAACTCTCGTGGAGGCAATGTTCCCAAAAACACAGATCCCGTAAGCTATAGATTTAGTACCGGGCTAGAGGCTTTGATTGGCTATCTCTATTTTAGTGAGGATGTGGATCGCCTGGAAGAAGTAATAAATACCTTAATAGAGACCAGAAAATTGAAAATAGAGGAGTTGAGATAATGATAAAAGTAAATCTCTTGGCCTATACCCCCAATCCGGAACGGACCGTGGCAGCTTCTGCCAGGCTCTGTTATTCAGCCCGTGGGGCAGAGGCACTGCATCAGGACTTAACTGATAAGGAAGTCAAAAGCCTGATCAACAGGTTGAGATCTATGGGGCATACATCTACTTTTGAACATGCCTCTTTTACCTTTGCCATTGAAGGAGTCAGCAGAGTTTTAACTCATCAATTAGTTCGGCATCGGATCGCTTCGTATTCACAGAAATCTCAACGCTATGTCACAGAAAAGAAATTTGAGTATATAGTGCCCCAAACGATATTGAACAACGATGAGGCCTTAAAGATCTATCAAGAACAGATGCAGGCAGCTCATCAGGCCTATGTAAAGTTAATGGAATATGTCAATAAAGAAGATGCTCGCTATGTCCTGCCCAATGCCACAGAAACCAAAATAGTTGTAACCATGAATGCTCGGTCCCTGTTGCATTTCTTCAGCAAGCGCTGCTGTATCAGGGCGCAAACAGAGATTAGAGAATTAGCTGACAAAATGTTAAAATTAGTAAAAGAGGTTGCTCCAAACATCTTTAAAATAGCCGGTCCGTCTTGTGTGACCGAGGGCATATGTTATGAGGGCAAATTGTCTTGCGGACGAGCCAAAGTAATAAAATAAAATTTAACTGACACTGATAGACAGTCGAAATGTTTGCTTTTAAGGTGCTAAAGATATTGGCATGCTTTTGGGTGTGAAGTTGCAAAATACTGGAGAGCAGACTTTTCAGCAGTCTAAGGAGGTGGCTTTATGCAGTTAGAAGGACGACAGCTGGTCCTAAGCGCTTTAAAAGAAAATAAGCAGATTGAAAAGATTCAAATCCTACGCAGTGCACAGGGCGATATTATAAATCAAATCTACAGCCTGGCCAGGGATCAGCGCGTGCCTATAATCAGGGTTGAAAAGCAAAAGCTGAACAAACTTAGTAAAACCAATAATCATCAGGGAGTTATCGCTGTTTTACCGACCTGGCAGTATAGTGAACTCGGAGATATTTTAGACAAGTGTGCAAATAAGCAAACCGGGTACCCCTTCCTGCTTATTCTGGATCATCTCCATGATCCCCACAACTTCGGATCTATTATCCGAACTGCCGATGCAGCTGGAGTGGATGGAATTATTATTCCTCACCGGCGCAGTGTTGGAATAACTGAGGTAGTCATGAAAGTGAGTGCCGGTGCTGTAACCAAGATGCCGATTGCCAGAGTAACCAATTTAGGAAGTGCTTTGGCAGACCTTAAACAGCACGGCTTTTGGGCTGTCGGAACTGATGCCGATGCCGAGAGAATGATATACGATGTAGATTTGAATATGCCCATTGTTATGCTCATAGGTAGCGAGGGCAAAGGTTTAGGTAAACTACTTAAAGATAAGAGTGACTTCTTAGTTAAGCTGCCGATGAAGGGTCAGGTTTCTTCATTGAATGCCTCGGTGGCGGCGGGGGTTTGTATGTATGAGGTAGTCCGCCAACAGCGATGAAATCGCTGAAAATGCGCCAGCTCGGCGTTATACGCAAATTTTCCCACTCCGGAGTACCGCTTTTGTACACCTCCGCGTGAAAATTTGCTAGTGCCTTGACCTGACACATTTTCAGCAATTTCATAGCTTCGGAAATTTAATTGAACCTTGATTGAGGCACATTTCTGAAAGGCTCATTATTATTTTTGTATAAAATAGAAAGCCAGTGCCTTGACCTGACACATTTTCAGCGATTTCATAATTTCGGATAATTTAATTGCGCCTTGATTGAGGCACGTGTAGGGTGTTACGTTAAACATCCTAAGAGATTTCCCCCCAAAGCTCCGGGCTAACCTCACAGTGGGGTTGTCTGACCCCTGTTATTCATTGTAGTGGGTTTACTGCGTAAACGGGGTGGAATTGCTACTCAATTGTTGGGGGCTCGCCTTCGGCAAGCGGGTTGGTTACTTCGTAAGGTTCTCCATGCAGCCTAAATGAAGCTATTTTCTATCAATAAAAAAATAGTGTCTATGAAAGGTTCTCTGACTACCTGCAATTACATTCGGCCCAGGCTCACAAAATTGAGCCTAGATCAAGGAAAAGCTAAAAAATTTGCAAACATAATACGAGCCAGTATATGTTTGCTAAATTTTTTAGTGTATGACGCAGGAATAGGCTTAATTATGGGAGCACAGTAAGTCCGAAGCCTCTAAAAGGAAAAGTTATATAGTGCTTTGCCCTGTGATATTTTTTACAAAAGTGAGATTCAATCACAAGTGATTAAGCGATATGATATGCTCTCACTCACCGATAGGTGAATAGCACTCACTAAGTGAATATCACTACCAAAGGTAATATCACGCACATCGTGCATATCGTTAGCAACTGCGTTGCCCCCCTAACCCCTAAGCTTACAGAATTATGCCCAGCTCAAGGAATAGAAGAAATTTTCTACAAGGATAAAACGAGGCAGTATATCCTTGGGTTACTTCGTAAGCGTGGTGAAATTGCTATTCGATTGTATGTGTAACATGAGTTATTCAGAGTGGAACAGTTAAATAACCGACGTAGAGTAACATTTTATTTAGGCTCACAAAATTGAGCCTAGATCAAGGAAAAGCTAAAAAATTTACAAATATAATACGAGCCAGTATATGTTTGCTAAATTTTTTAGCGTATGACGCAGGAATAGGCTTAATTATGGGAGCACAGTAAGTCCGAAGCCCTTACCCCTTCTATTTGACGATTAGGTGGATAAGCAGTATAATATATAGTATTGTAAAGGGTCGAAATATGTATAATGGGGGCGATGATGGTTGGATATGCTGTCGCAAAGAGAAGTAGCTTCGCCGTTTGAGTTTTTGCCTGAGGAAGAAATTGTTGAAGCTGCCAAAGATGGTAGCCATTATGCGTATGAATTTATCTTTTCCCGATATCGTGGCTTCGTTCGAGCCAAAGCCCGGTCCTATTTTTTAATTGGTGCAGACCGAGAGGATATAGTTCAAGAGGGTATGATTGGACTATACAAAGCAATTCGTGATTACCGGACAGATAAACTGGCTTCATTTAGAGCCTTTGCTGAACTCTGTGTGACTCGTCAAATTATAACTGCAATTAAAACCGCAACAAGACAAAAGCATATACCCTTAAACTCCTACGTATCACTTAATAAGCCTATCTATGATGAAGAATCAGATCGAACACTTTTAGATGTACTGAAAGGCAATAAAGTAACTAATCCCGAACAGCTGGTCATCAATTATGAGGCCTATTGTGCTATTGAATTTAAACTAACAGAAATCCTCAGTGAGTTGGAATGGCAGGTATTAGTATTTTATTTAGACGGTAAATCATATCAGGAGATCGCTCATGATTTAAACCGCCATGTCAAATCTGTAGACAATGCGCTACAAAGAGTTAAACGAAAATTAGAAAAATATCTGGATGACAGAGAATAAATATGTAGCAACTATTGCAATTGAAACTATTGACTTTTAGTGAATGCTTTAATATAATGTATTACGCGTCCTTGAACGAGGGTGTCAGGAGAGGTGCCCGAGTGGCTAAAGGGGGCGGACTGTAAATCCGTTGGCGGACGCCTACGCTGGTTCGAATCCAGCTCTCTCCACCAAAAAATGCGGGTGTAGCTCAGTGGTAGAGCCCCAGCCTTCCAAGCTGGTTGCGAGGGTTCGATCCCCTTCACCCGCTCCACTGTAATAAATCACGTATATCTGCTCACGTAGCTCAGGAGGTAGAGCGCGTCCTTGGTAAGGACGAGGTCACCGGTTCAACCCCGGTCGCGAGCTCCAGAAAAAAACCATCATTTATGATGGTTTTTTGGCTAGATAAAGCCTCTTGACTTCACAAATAACTGGTTGATACTATTTATTTAACCCCACAGGGGTTGAGGGAGGAGCAACAGTATGAGAAAAATTGTTTTTTTGCAATGCCAATTTGCACGCCATGATAATGTCGGTTGCTTAAAATATATGAAGCAGCTGCATAATGGTGAAAAGAGCTTTGGTATTTACGACGAAGGGGTAGAGCAGATAGCTCAACTATGTTGTAACTACTGTTTAGATGAAGGAGAGTTTATATCTTTCCGCACTGGCAAGCTCAAAGAATTTGGCGCAGAAGCTATTCACCTGCTTGATTGTGTCTGTGCCTGTAAAAACGGCATATTAGATAAAATTAAACAAACAATTGCAGACGCTGGGCTGCCTGCTATTGAGAATACTAATTACTAGGGGGGTAAGGTAAATGGGTAATTTTGCTATACTGGCCTGTGAAAACATGCGAACTCACTGTTCTGGGGCCTATACATGCTTTGGGCTGTATCGTGAAGGAAAAAAAGGATATGACATTTACCAGGGCACTGACGCTAGAATGGTGGCCTACCTCTACTGTAGCTACTGCCTGGATCAAGCAAAACGCTTTGACCACAATGCAGAAGATTTTAGGAAAGAAGGCGTAACTACTATCCACTTCTCTAACTGCATCCTCACATGCCGGCCCAAGCACACAGAGGAGATTAGAAAATACTGGTTAGAGCAAGGCTTTAAGGTAATAGAATCAGCACACGGTTAAAGTGAAACCTACCAAGTCGGTAGGTTTTTTTAGTCTCCTGTATCTTTAAAATAACTAGTGCTTCAAATTGGTCCTGTCTACAAAGTGATTTAATAACCTATCAACAATCATCCTATTTATCTAGCCACTCTACAAACAATCTCTAACCCCTATATCAAGACTTTTCATTATCTTGTATACACTATTAATAGCGATAAATGGATTTAAAGTTATTGCATGCCTAAGAAAATATAATAATTATGTTTAATATTGACATCAATCCATAATAATGCTAAGATATATTTGGTATTAAAATATACATATTGTATTATAGGATAAACTAAGCAAATCTATATTTCAGCAAAATTAGTTTTTATTAAAATTTTATCTGTATTCTTACATAAATATTTCTATGGCTTTGATTATTTCAATAAATCTAAAAAGTACATTGTAGTTGGTTGCAAAGCTGTCGTATATATCCTTTTAAGCATTATATACGATAGTTAGTAAAATAAACGGAAAAAATGGAACTTGGGGGTGGTTGGAAGAGTCTAAGGTTTATGACTATTAATGATGTTACATAAATTAAAACGAATAAAATATAAGGAGAGAAGAAAATGATAAAAAAACTGTTAAGTTTTGTGTTTATATTGGCATTAATTGTAGGAATGTTGTCAATAGGTTTAGCTAACTCAAAGAGTCAGAAATCTAATGCTTTTGAAGTTGGTGTAAGGATAGTAAATACAGACAATGAACCAGTACAAGGTGTTGATGTATGGTTCTATGGTTACAAGAATGATAAGCCAGTTCTTTTACAGGAGGTAAAAACAGTTAAAGACGGTAGCGCAAACCTTCAACTATCTTCTTTAGACATGGTAGATGTGGATGCTTTAGGGGATTATTACGATTTTGCTGTACACGCTGCTCACCCTAGTTCTGGAGTAGTAATAGAGTACTGGAGTGTTGGAGTTGAAGAGCTAAAAGAGTTGCAAATGAGATCGAAAAGCTCGAATCCTATAACTCTATCTATTGATATGAACAAATATAACACCAAGACAATGTCAAGAGGGAGTGGGGTGTTCCGGAACGTGCATATTAGCACTGATCAAAGGCAAGAAGATGTTGTAATCGGAAAAATGTATCAAGATAAAGCAAGTAAAGACACTTTTCCGATAGAAATTTCATACTCATCAGGTGTATCCAATAAAATTGAAACCAAAAGAGCTATAACTTATCCACGTTTTGGCAGTTGGGATCTTGCTGGTAGTTCAACAAAAAGTACAGGTAGTTCTACAAAGAATACTTGGACAAATAAGTTCGTTGACAGTGTTGGTATGTTTCTAGAAACCAGCTTCATGTTCGACTTTGAGACTTGGGAATATCAAGAGCAGGATGTAGATGTATATGATTTATGGCATACTAGAGAGAGGAGCATTGTTGCAAAAGTGAATCGTCATATTGGAGGAGCAGCTCATGGAGCTTATATAGCTATAGACAGTAAAAACTTAAAACCTTTTAATGATGTGAAAAATGGAGTATATGGGATATATGCTGAAGTCGGACCTGGTGGGAATCACCAGCGAGAATATAAAGGGACCCAAGAGTACACTACCTCATTGTCTTATTCGCCACCAGGACTAGCAAAGTTCTCTGTTAAGAGTACAACTACTTATAATCAAAAGATGGTTTTAAAATTTGGTGAAAATCATCCCAAGGCTAAGTGTATATATGACTATAATTCAGGTGAGTCTGTATGGTATATTTCTGCTGATAAACCTTAGGCATAATACAAGAGAAGTAGAGAGTAAAATCTCTCTACTTCTCTATACTACTGATATGGGGGCAATAATCAATGAAAGTTAAAATTTTAGTTAGCTTTATTCTAGTAATCTGCATCGCTATTGTTTTTGGCATCATCAATAATACCCAAAGAATTACGGTACAAGTTTTAGATGAGAAAGGAGACCCCATATCAGGTGCAAGAGTATTCTTGTATAGCTATAATAATTTTGCACCTGAGCTGGATAGAGAAAAAACCACAAGCAGAAGTGGCCGTCTGACTATGTTGATATGGAATAATAGCAAAGATTACTTAATTCAAGCAACTAAGCCTGGATTTTTAGTTAATACTGTCAATTTTAGTAACGAAGAGAGTATAGAGAAATCCTTTAAAGTAATGCTCACAGAATCAGTGGATGCTCCAGATAATGAAGGAGTACGATACCGCACACATATTGTTAAGAATGTGCAAACTAGAATACCTACTACTATAGGAGCAATATTTTATAACAGTGATAAACCAGAATTTGTAGTCAGTGTTGAATATGGTATAGGAATAAAGCATCTAATAGAGGCTAGTAAACAGTACCTGTTGCCTTACCATGAACAATGGTATGATGCGGGATCTAATATTAAGTACAGCTATGGGCAATCTAATACATTTAGCAGCATGTTTTTGGGAGATTATGACGGTAGATACCTTCAGACTGATTTTACCTATTCTCAGGAAATATGGGAGTACCAGATGTATGACAGGCAAAAAGAGGACTGGATAGCAGTCCAGAGATGGGTTGAAGTGAAAGTGCAGGATTTTAAAGGAGGCTCCCCTCGCGGAGATGGAATTATCTCAGAGAAGAATCTTGTAGAAGCAAGTGATCTAAACAGTGTTAGTGAAATCGGTCACATGGTAGTGATTCCAGCAGGTGCAAAAATACCTATTACAAACTCTTCAGTAAGTGTCTTCCCGGTTGCTGCAAAGTATGTGCCGGAAGGATTAGACGAATATAATATAACCAGCACTACAATGGGAGCAGAAATCTTTTATAATAAAGGAGAAAATGTGAACTACACCTATACTTTTGATGCTACCCATATAGATCATGAGATCTATGTATATGATTATGGTACAGATAAGGCATTTTGGTATGTTGCAAAGTAGCATTTTCTTATAATCGTGTCATTAACTGAAATTGAACTAGATAGATTAATGTCAACCTATCATGTATAAATTTTACAGAAATATTAAGCATATAGACTAATTCTTTCACAACGTATAGCCAACAGCCGGTAGTAAAAACACAACGTCCTAAGATGTATTTCGTACGGTACTAAGGAATCTCTTATTTTTTGAATTCTTAACGCCCAAATAATTTGTCCATAAGTTGTTGGGCTTTCACAACGTCCTGTTGCTCACACAGAATTCTTAAAAACGTTTATCTCTTAGTACTATCTTCTTATACATGTTTAGTACTTATGTGTATACTACCTCTAGGTGAGTTCATTTAATTGCTTTAAACTTAGCCTACATATTAAAATAGAAAACCATGAATAAGTTGAGCAGTTATGTTGTGGATATTATTACCGGCTTTTTTAGTAACATAAAAGTAAATATTATGTTTTTTAAATTCTCTCAATATTACCTTACCAATAGTTTTTTTACCTTGTTTGCTAACTTAATGACATTGACTGCCCAACTATTGCCAAATAATTTCCCCGCAATCGTCCAGCATAGAAGGAGAAATACAGTTGATACTTAAAAAGAAGCTAATTGAATTGATGTATGAATACAGAATAGCTCTAACTATAACCATTATCTTGATTCTAATTGCAGGGGTTTGGGGATTAGGTTTTATGTTAGCCAGAGATAGATTAGAAATAAACATGCATGGCAACATATTAACAAACTCAGCAGGCCAATACAGATTCTATCTGATTAATGTGTGCGCTCTTAAAGGAAGTCCTGTTACTATAGAGGACATTGAAATCAAAGGATATACGGGGCTGGAGTTGATGGCTACCTCGTTTTACGTAGGATCATATGATGATATCCCATTTAAGGTTAAAGAAGAAGAGTTAAATGATTTTTTACCTATGCTCAGTGATTATCGTGGACAAGAAATATCGCCATTACCATTTGAGGAAGGGGCGGTCACGCATATAGTATTTGTTTTTAAAATAACTGATGACTATGCCAGAGGCCCTGGCTTAGCGACAATAACTTATAGGTGGGGCCCGTTTAAACGAGAGCAATCCTTTGGGAGAGACTATACCAAGTAATGGAAGACGAGTGATTTACTAAAGTCTGAAGATATTAAGGTAGTTAAAGAGCGGTCAAGAAGTTAGAAAGGCTATGGGGAAATGGATAATCAAAAAGTGTTTTATGGTGTGATTGCTATTGTATTAGCTGTCTCATTGATTGCTCTATATTTTTGGGATCGTGAAGTTTGGTTTGTATATGATGGCAATAATCCAGTAGATATTGAAGACTTAAAAAAGGCAACTCATTTGGATGTTATGAATATTGATAATTTGGATTTCCTGTCAGATTTAGACGGCTTAAAATTCATTAGAGGATCTGGTAACAATAATGGTAATATTGGTGTGTTTTCTGAGCTTAACAATCTTGAGTATATTAGATTGGCTGGAAAAAGCTTATTTGGTGATATATATGCATTGAGTAACTTGGTTAATTTGGAGGAGGTTATTTTAGCAGGTGAAAACGTAGTTGGTGATATCGCTTCTTTAGAGAATTTGATTAATATAGAATTAGTTTGGTTATATAATACTAGCGTAGAAGGTGATATAGCATCGCTAAAATCACTAGTTAACTTACAGTATTTAAATTTGTCAGACACAAATGTGCATGGAGATTTAAGTAGTTTAAGAGTGCTTACGAACTTAAGGGTTCTTAACTTAAGTAACACTTCTATTAGAGGTGATGTGAGTGAGTTAAGTAACTTAGAATATTTAGAAGATATAAAATTTGAGAACACTTTGATTACAGGAACCTGGAAATAATGTGAGACGAGCCAAAATGTCAGACATAATGTCACCCATTACTCATAGTCAAGTTTAATCTGTTTTTAAGCTATTAGCAATTTGTTTGGCAGAGATCATACTAAATAATGGACATCAAGTGGTTGTATAAAAACTATATTGCCAGTCAACTCTCCAGAATGATATACAGAGGACCATATGAAAATAAAAAAACTGGAATAATAATTATATCAGTAGTATTACTCCTAATAGTAGTTATAGCTTTCCAATACGACAATATCAAGTATAAATGGAGAGTGGCTCAGTTATTTAGATTTAATTAAACTGAGTATATTGAAGAGCACGACTTGGATCTGCTAGCAAATTGAAGATAAAATACTCTCTGGTTTAGCCATCATTTATGATGGTTTTTTTGGCTTAATAAAGCCTCTTGAATTCCCAAATAACTGGTTGATA
>JANQLZ010000097.1 GCA_028280325.1 Bacillota bacterium | reverse complement strand
TATAGTGGTTCGTCTTCCAGTTCTATCGATTCGATTTCGTTAAACTCGTACTCTAAATCTTCGTCGCCGGGTATTACATTTTCAATGACTTTTTCGTCAAGATTCTCAAACACCTTAATCCACAGCCTTGCTTCACCGACAATCTGAGCATTATACCCCATTTCTACAATAACACAGATTTCATTGTCGCCTCTGATATAGGCATCTACTGCTATCGGGGCTTTATTTAACTGCACCTCGGCATACTCATTACTGCCCATACGACTATAGCCAATATTTTTAACTGGTATGTAATCAGTATAATGAATACTCTCTTTCATTACCGCAGTTTGAGCTCCACCACCAAAAGCATACCAGATATGAACATCGTATTTACCCTTCACCTCTACTGCTCCTGGACCAGGAGCTGAGGTATGCATATGATTTTTACAGGTATACCCTAGTATAATTTCCGGTTCATAATCTGCTATAAGAATGTGTTTCTGTCGATAGCTCTTAGAGCCCCGTGCAACTGTTGCCCTGGTCATAATCTCGCGCAAACCAGATTCCTGAAAATTCATCAACAGGCCTCCTTTCCATAAACTGCCCTTTCAGCGCTGTTTTCTATAGGTTCAACAAGCTTATGTTAATATCTATGCTAATACTTGTTTTTTTTGAACATAAAATTGAAAAAGATTAGCCCATTTGTTTAAACAGCTCTCGTTTGCAATGGATATTTTATGATAATAATTGAATCCCGGCTTCTTGGCACTTTTTAATTATCTGATCGGGCCAAACCGATGATTGAACCTCACCGATATGTTCTTTTTTGAGAAAAAACATGCACAGCCGAGACTGGCCAATTCCACCACCAATAGTTAACGGCAACTCCTGATTGTAAATCATTTGGTGATAAGGCAAGCTCAACCTTGCCAGATTACTGCTGGCCTTTAGCTGCTGTAACAGCGAATCTCGATCTACTCGGATACCCATAGAGGATATCTCAAAAGCAGAACTGATTACCGGATTCCAGAAAATGATATCTCCATTTAAATTCCAGTCGTCATAATCCGGTGCCCGCAGGTCGTGTTTGTTTCCTGAATCCAATTCACCCCCTATTTTCATGATAAAAACAGCCCCTTTATCTTTAGCAATTTTATTCTCACGCTGTTGAGGAGAGAGCTGAGGATACAAATTCTCGAGGTCCTGGGAAGTGATAAAGGTTATCTGCTCGGGCAGTACGCCTTTAATTGCTGAATATTCATGTCCTACCATTTGCTCGGTAGCTTTGAGCACCTCGTATATTTTTTCAACAGTAGCACAGAGAAAAGCCAGATTGCGGTTATCGGGATTTATGATAGCCTCCCAATCCCACTGGTCGACGTAGATCGAATGAGTACTATCTAAAATCTCATCTCTTCTGATGGCATTCATATCGGTGTACAGTCCTTCTCCTTCTGAAAAACCATATTTGTAAAGCGCCATCCGTTTCCACTTAGCTAATGACTGAACAATTTCAATATTACTGCCACATTCCTTAGTATCAAATGCCACTGGCCTTTCAATGCCATTGAGATTATCATTAAGGCCAGACTCCGGCCGCACAAACAACGGAGCTGAAACTCTGGTCAGGTTTAACTGCCTGGCTAAGGCAACCTGAAAGAAGTCCTTAATCTGTTTAATGGCCACCTGGGTTTCTTTGAGGGTCAGTACTGTTGGCTTTCTTTTAACGGTCATTGCGAATTCTCCTTTAAAAAAATTTAAACCTTTCGTCGTTGGGACGAAAAGGTTTGGTTCCGCGGTACCACCCACATTAGCATGCTGCTCACTTTATCAGTACGGAAATAAATTCGATACTGTCCAACAGTTAACGGCTTGGCTCCGTCTAAGCCTACTCCCAGATCGGTTTTGGTTAGAAACTCCGAGATGTTCTTCAATATAGCTTTCATATTGACCTCACACTATCGTCAACTCGCTTGGATTACCTGCTATATCTACTCTTCTCATCACAGTTTTATTCAATATGTTATAACAAATATTTTTGTTATTCTATAACATTTGTCTTTGCTTGTCAATGACCAGTTTAGCACTAGACTTTGCACCTGACAGCTACAAAACCAGGCTGCATTATATTTTAATTTCTTCTCTTTGCCGGCAATGAAAGGCCTGTAAACATTGATATCCGGCCTGCTTCAGGGCTGGAATAGCCAGTTTATTAATCTGCCAGCCGGTATGAAACGGTTCGTGAACATCAGATGAGGTCGTTACTGCCAAGCCCAGTTGGTATAACAGCGGCAGGTATTTTAATTGAGGAAAAACAATACCGGCAGGTCGGTATAAACCACCGGTGTTTATTTCCACTACAATATCAGACCCAGCCAAATCGTGAAAAAATGCCTGAAAGAGTTCCTCTTCTAAATTACTGTCCAGATGATGCCCATGATAGGCAATATTTCCGCAATGCCCCAGGATATCAAAGATTCCACTGGCAGCTGCCTGGAGCAATACTGAAAAGTATTGGCGGTAAACCTTTTCTTTGTCTCTTTGGAGCCAGTCACTGCTCAAATCAAATCCCCACTCACCTAAGTAATGAACTGAACCGATGATAAAGTCGACTGGCAAATCTTTAACAAATTGTCGGATAAGCTCTTCTTTTTCCGGAACATAATCTACTTCGAGTCCACAACGTACTGGCAAACCTGCCGCTTTCACAGCACTGATAAATTCAAAGTAGTCGTTGATCCGGCAGACCTGCTTAGCTTTAACATGATCGTTATCAAATAACAGCCCTTTTGCTTCCTGAAAAAGATACAAATGCTCGACGATACCGAATTGCCCGATACCGCGCTCATTGCCAACAGCCAGAAACTGCTCAAGCCATGGTAAACCGTAACTGCCTCGCTCCAAATGAATATGGTAGTCTATCATAATTCCTCAATGAGCAGGGGCGAAAAATTAATAAAATCGGCACTGACCAGCTGGTACTCTACCCCCCGCCATTCTCCGATCAAGGCATTTTCAAATGCTTTTTTATCGTGCAAATGTCCGTACAGTACTCGCTTAACCTGATACTTTTCAAATAATTCCGTAAAACCTGAAGGTTCGTGTTTTTCATTTACTGGCGGATAGTGGATTAAGGCGATAATCTGTTGCCCTGTTGCGTTACATGATTTTAATGACATTTCAAGCCTCAGCAGTTCCCTGGCATATATTTTTTCATCACCTTCCTGAAAAGCATAGCTGCCGGGACAAAGCCAGCCTCTGCTACCTGCAAACCAGATATCACCCACGGCAACGGCATTGTTCTGCAGAAAAGTCATACTTTCATACAAAGAATTCAAATGAGTTATTTTCTTCCACCAGTAGTCATGATTGCCTCTGACTAATATTTTTCGGCCGGGTAGGGAATGAATCCATTTTAAATCATCAGCAGCCTCTGTTAGCGTCATTGCCCAACTGATATCACCCGGAATAGCGACAATATCATCGCAACCGACCTTCCCTGACCAGTTTTGCTCAATTTTCTGCTGATGACAGTGCCATTTTTCTCCAAAAATGCTCATGGGTTTGTTTCGACTGCCGTTTAAGTGCAGATCGCCAATGGCATATACCTTCATTTTATCCCCCCTGCTACAAATGCTTTTCCATTACTACCCATCTGTTAATCGAATATTTTTTAGCAGAACCTTCCTTCAGCAGGGTATTTAAAGACCGGGTTGGATCTTTGCTGACAGAAAGGTAGACAGCTTTATTATAGGCCAGCAGTAGCCGTAGCATTTGCTTAAAGACCCTGCTGTTGCTATAGTAGGCCTGTAACACTACAGGGCAGCTAAAATTCAAGCCCCGGGATCTTCTGATCAACATCAGCCCTCGGATGTTATTCTGATTAACATAAGCTATTGACTGGGCCTGGCTCAAAATATTTTCAAGCATTTCATAGTCGATACTGCTCCACCAGCAATTGTCTTTGGGAGATGTTATAGTTCCCATTGTTCTTCTGTACTCAGAATTGCGATGGATGTAAGACCAGTACTCTCCGAGCTTGCTTGGCTCAACCTGGCGAATAAATGGGTGAGTCGTCAGATAGTTTGCTCCGGAATAAACTTTAACCCGATACCATAAGATTGGCCTTGAAAACCGCAGCTTATTGACCATAACATGCTGCACTCTCTTATTCTGATATCCGGTTGCCACCCGCAAAATATTAATCCCCTTGATTTTAGCCTGCTTAATTTGATAGCCTGCAAACGCAGTACCCACACCTTTACCACGATGAACTGGTTCAATATAGGCAGATTCAAGCCAGGCTTCCTCTTCATTTACGGTTCCAATATGGACCATACCAACTATTTTATTATAACAGGTAACTACATGAATGCCAGACGAATAGTTTTTTACAACATACTTATTTCTCCATTTTAAAGGAAAATCTTTATTTTTGATAACAAGCTGTCTTAAAGCTGGTCTATCCTCTTCCCTGAAAGGTCGAAACCTATACAATTCAAACCAGACTCCCTTCTTCATCGCCTATATCATTATACGTTTCTGGTATTCTGGTCGTCAGTCATTATTTGCTTTAAGTTCAGAAACTAAATTTCTGTGAATTTCCTTTGTTCTACTGAAAGCAAAAAGGTTCAGGTAAAGTTAAGCACAGGTGCCCTGCTAACTAAAACTGCAGTTCCTGTTATCCGGCTTTACGTTCTTTTTTTATGGTGGGCAGCTTGCTGACCCATTTCTTACTGTAGTAATAATAGATCAATATGGCGCCCTCTCCAACTGTGTAAACGATAAAACTAATGGCTACCCAAATAAAGGAGAGCTTCCACACTCGGGTAGCCAAATATATGAATGGAATCTGAAAAATCCACTGGCCGACAATCCCGGAGATAAGTAAAGGCAGCGTGTATCCAGAGCCGATAAAAATAGTTGACAGCCCAAAATAAAACCCGATCGGTATTAAGCTGATACACACCATCCTAAGGGCTGGCACGCCGATATTAATTACTTCTGGATCATCGATAAACAACCTCATGATAAAGGGAGCAAATATTAAGGTGATCGAGCCCAGAATCAACATACTCAGTCCCCCCAAGATAGCAGCAGTCCTGGCGGTCTTGTTGGCTCTGCCGATCTTGCCATTGCCAATATTTTGCCCAATCATCGCACTTCCTCCATTCAGCAGGCCTTCAATTGGCATAAACAAAAACCCAAATAAACGGCTTAAAATACCCCAGGCGGCCAGAGCAGCGGTGCCGTAAACGGTTATAAATCTGAGTATAACCAGATTGGCCAGATTACGCACCATTCCGGCAAATGCTGGTGGAGTTCCGACAACAGTGATCTCTTTAACCAAAGACAAATCAATTTTTACTAGTCCTCTCCAACTGAGCTTCAGATTGCTTTTGGGACCAAACAGAACATAACACCCGATGCCAAAGGCTATGGTATTGGAAATAACAGTTGCCAATGCAACCCCGAATATTCCCAGCCCCAATCCGGGAATTCCAATAACCGGTATTGTATCAAACATAAATATCGGGTCTAAAATCATATTGATTATTGCGGCAACAACAGTAATATACATCGGGCTCTTGGCATCGCCACTACAGCGTAAAGCTGTATAAACAGTTAAAGTTGAAAACACAATCGGCATAAACAGGGTTCTTAAAACGCCATATTGCATTGCTCCAGCTAAAACACTGGCATCTTGGGTAAAACTGCTCATCACTGGCTTCATTATGATCAAGGTTATAACTGCTGCTGAGATTCCAACTATCAGTTTGAAGGCAAAGGTATTTTCCACAGCTTTTTTGGTGCGTTCCTGATTTCCTGAGCCATAGCTCTGAGAAATAACCGGCACTGAACCCTGGCCAATAATATTGTTTAAAACATAGATAATAAAATATAATGAGCTGTAAATAGTAATAGAGGCAACTGCTTCTGCAGATAGCCTCCCTACCCAGATCATGTCTACCAGACTGTAAAGAGTTTGAGCCATTGCTCCTAACATAGTCGGTAAAGACATGGCTATTAAATTGTTCATGATGCTTCCTTTAGTTAAATCACGTTTACTCATCCCTGAACCTCCGTTATATAAGGAGTTTAGTATAACATAGTTATAGGTTTGATGAGTAAACGTTATATTATGCAATTTTTAGAAATTAATTTAGTCTACTGTTGCCGCCTGCGCCCCGGCCAAGGCCGCCTGTTCAGCTTTTTTACGCCACTTGCCCTGACGGTAGAAATAATAGATGACCACCCCTTCGCCAAGTGCATATCCAAAATAGCTTACCGGTATAAAAGCAAATGGTAGTTGCAATACTCTGGTAAAAAGAAAAATGAGAGGTATCTGTACTACCCACTGACTGACTATACCCGCAACTAAAAATGGCATAGTAAAACCGGACCCGGCAAATACGGTGGCTCTACCCATATAGGTAGCGATAATTGGCATACAGAAAATGGCAGCGCGCAGTCCGGAAGAGCCCAGTTGCAGAACCTCTGGGTTATCAGTAAACAATCGGATAATCTGCGGAGCGATTAAGAAAGTGCAACTGCAGATTACCATCATAGCCACGAAACCAAACTTGCCGGCTACATCACCGGCCTCCTCTGCCCTGGCCAGCTTTCCGCCACCTATGTTTTGGCCGACCACTGTACTGCCACCCTGAACCAAGCCGTTGACCGGCATAAACAGTAAGCCAAACAACCTGCCGACTATACCCCAGGCGGCCAAGCCATAGGTGCCAAAAGCAGTGACGAAACCCAGAATGATCACATTAGCTAAATTTCTGATTAAGCCGGAAACCGCCTGCGGCAAACCAATTGTAACGATTCTTTTTACTATGGCCCAATCAAAGTTCCACAGATCAGCAAAGTGGAGGCTGTAGGCACTTTTTGGGCCAAACATTACCCAGGAGGCTATGATCAGGGACAGGGTCGTCGAGATAACCGTGGCTAAGGCCGCTCCAAACACCCCTAATCCAAAACCAGAGATGCCTAAGAAAGGTATCGTGTCAAAGATTAAAATAGGATCAAGAATTAGATTAAGTATAGCTGTAAACATTGTGATGTACATCGGACTCTTGGAGTCGCCACTGCACCTTAAGGCGGTGGTTACAGTAAATGAAGAGAACATTACCGGTAAAAAGATAACCCTGATCCTACCGTATTCTAACGCACTTTGCAGAACCTGAGGCTCTTTGGCAAAAATGGAGAGTAACGGCTCCAGAGCAAAGTACATTATTACGGCAGCCACTACTCCAGCCAATAATTTAAAACCAAATGTATTGGCTATGCCTTTGCGGGCCTCTTCCTGATTGCCGGAACCAAAGCTTTGAGACAATACCGCAACCGATCCATTGCCGATAATATTGTTGAGAACAAATACCAGAAAGTAAATCGAGCTAAAGATTGTGACGCTGGCAACTGCATCAGCTGATATCCGTCCGATCCAGATCATATCAACTAAATCGTATACTGTATGAGTAATCATACTGAGCATTACCGGAATAGACATATATAAAATATTACGAACTATGCTACCTTTTGTTAAGTCTCTACTCTTCATATTTAAACACCGCCTTAATATATATTAATATTAATATTAATAAAATTAATATATCATTAAAGAGAAGCGGTGTCAATCACTAATATTCAAAATTACTATAGTTAATACTTGAATTTATTAATGTTGATATTACTATAATCAAAAAACAGATCGTTTTTTATTGACATATGACAAATTTGCATTATTTAAGCAAAAAAAATAGCCTGACGTATTAATCAGGCTGTTAACACAGTTATATGGTATTGTTAAGCTAAGCAGCTAATTGCCGATGTCTAATTCTATCTCCCATTTATCTCCCTCTACTGCCCTCCAAATCGTTGTATAACGCCCGGTTTCTATCTTTTCTGCTCCTGCCGGGTCAAGATAAGTCCTGATATAGTCTCCATAAGTGTAGCCTAATGTGCCATCATCAGAGATATGGCCACCGGCTGGCTCCCACTTAAAATTTAAGGAACGCAAAGCAAACAGCGGGGTTAAGGCATTTTTGAGATCTTCTTTTCCAACAATTAATTTACCTTTGGCATTGACCATAACTCCCTGTTCGGCAAATCTATTAATCCAGGCTTTTAGCCCAATCTTTTGGCTTTCGGCACAAAAACAGCGATCCAACTCCATTAACTGGAGCACTTTTTCATTCATAAATTAAACCTCACTTTTTACGATCCTGTTGGCTGCTAACGCGGTTTGCTCAGCCTTTTTCCTCCAGCCGCCTTTGTAGTAGAAGTAATAGAGAACCAATCCCTCTCCCAGGTTGTAGAGCAGATACGTTACAGCCAGATATATGAACGGCAGTTCTAATACTCTGGTAAAAAGTATTACACAGGGGATCTGAATCGCCCACTGGCCAATGGCTCCAGATATTAAAAATGGAATAGTGTAACCTGTGCCGGTGAATATCGTGGCTCTGCCCATATACACTGCGATGACAGGCATGCCAAATACGATCACTCGCAAGGCCTGCCCACCTACCTGATAAACCTCTTTATTATCTGAAAAAACAGCTACTATCTGAGGGGCAGCAAAAAAGGTTATAATCGAGATTAACAGCATTGAAATAAACCCCAGTTTACTGGCAACTGAGCTGGCCTCAATCGCTCGGTCAACCCGATTTGCCCCGACATTCTGACCCACAACTGTACTGCCACCCTGCATTAAGCCAAAGATAGGCATAAGCAGCAGGTTCAGAATCCGGCCTACAATACCCCAGGCTGCTATGGCAAAGGTACCGTAAGCTGTAATAAAACCTAAAATAATGACATTAGCCAGGTTTCGCAGCATATTAGAGGTGGCCTGAGGCAAACCAATGGTCAGAATACGTTTTACTATACCCCAATCTATTGTCCACAGATCAGTCAGTTTTAATTTATAAGTACTTGAGGGGCCAAACATCAGCCAATAGGCAACTATAAAGGACACTGTCACCGATATTACCGTAGCCAGGGCAGCCCCAAACACCCCTAAGCCCAGGCCTGGAATTCCCAGATACGGAACCGTGTCAAAGATGAAAATGGGATCCAGGATAATATTGAGGATAGCGGTGATCATTGTAATATACATCGGGCTCTTGGAGTCTCCACTGCAGCGCAGAGCAGTAGTAACAGTGAAAGACGAAAACATAACCGGCAGGAACAAAGCCCTGATCTTGCCATAGGCTAAGGCGTCACTAAGCACCTGGGGATCGTCAGTAAACAGATTCAGCAATGGCTCCAGAGCAATAAACAGGATCAGTCCGGCAATTATCCCAGCCATCAGCTTAAAGGCAAAGGTATTGGCAATAGCCTTGCGAGCTTCTGCTTTATTACCTGAGCCAAAGCTCTGTGACAATACGGCGACCGACCCTCCACCAATAACATTATTTAAGGCAAACACTAAAAAATACAGCGAACTAAATACGGTAACTCCAGCAACTGCAACAGCTGAAATCCTACCGATCCACAGCATGTCGACCAAATCATAGATGGTATGAGTTATCATACTTAACATCACTGGTACGGCCATATATAAAATGTTTTGCGTCACATTTCCTTTTGTCAAATCTCTACTTTTCATAACTAACCTCAAATGTCTTTCGAATAATTATAATTGATGTTCACTTCCTAGTTTTTATTATGATAATGTACAATTCCGGCAAACATTTTAATACCATACTCCAAGGCCTCTTCATCGATATCAAATCTGGGATTATGCAGTGGGAACTGCTCGCCATTTTTAAGTCTAGTGCCCAAGCGAAAAAAAGCACCTGGCTTTTCATCGACAAAATATGAAAAGTCTTCGCCACCCATCGAGGCAAAGGGTAATTCAATAACCCTCTCTGCTCCCAATAAAGATCGACCTACCTCACGTACTACGTCGACATTCTGCTGGTGATTGATCAGTGGCGGATAGCCATACTGGTATTCAAAAACATAGTCACCGCCATGGGCTTTAACGGTGCCGGCAATAATCTCTTCCATTCTATTTTTTACCTGTTCTCTAACCTCCGGCAACAGGGTTCTGACTGTTCCGTCCAGCTCAACTTTTTCGGCGATAACATTAAATCTGAAACCACCGTTGATTTTGCCCACGGTAATAACTGCAGCATGCTGCGGATTGATATTGCGGCTGACAATTGCCTGCAGATTATTGATCACCTGCGCGGCAAGCACAACTGAGTCTACAGTTTGATGAGGTGAGGCTCCATGGCCACCTTTTCCGATAATGGTTGCCAAAAAGCGATCAGCTGCTGCCATCATCGGTCCATCAATCACACTAATGCTGCCTACAGGGATCTCAGGATTACAGTGCAGTCCATAAACAAAATCTACCCCGTCCAGAGCATCGTCCGCTATCATTGCTATAGCTCCGCCAGGAGGTGATTCTTCAGCTGGCTGGAATAAAAAGCGGATCTTGCCATTGTACTGATCTAGATTATCCTTAATAAACTTCGCTGCTGCCATCAGGATTGCGGTATGTGAGTCATGTCCACAGGCATGCATAAATCCCTGATGCTGAGATTTATAGGACACCTCGTTTTCCTCGACAATCGGCAGAGCGTCGATATCTGCCCGCAGAGCAACCGTGCTTCCTGTTCGCCCGGTTTTGAGCTCAGCTATCAGCCCGGTTTCTCCTGTTCGGCGAAATGGTATGGCATTGGCTGTTAAAAACTCTGCAATAAAATCTGCCGTTTTGTGCTCGCTAAAGCCAGGCTCCGGATGCTGATGCAGCCAGCGCCGTAAGGTTCGCACCTCAGCAGCGTAGTTTTTGGTACCCGCTATAAAATCCATTGTTACACCTCTCCCTGTAAAATGGTACATCCGCAATTAACACTAATATTACAGACAATACATCGACTATTATACCAGAGAAAATATGACATAGGTTAGAGCACTATTAATTTTTGATTAATGCCCCTCATTAAAAATATCCTCAGATTATTACTTCAGGCATTACCTCCGGCCGGCAGGATACCCTACCCAGATGCAGAATATTATAACAGATCAATATGGGGAGGATTGTCATGTCTAAAAAACGACGAATAACAGTTGAAGATTTATATAAAATGAAGTGGATCAGCGACCCTCAAATATCTCCAGACGGCAAGCATATTGCTTATGTTGTCAAGTCTGTAGATTCAAAAGACAAGATGAAATACGAAAACCATCTCTGGATGGTACCGACAGACGGCAGCAGAAAACCCTACCAGTTTACCAATCTCTGTCAGAGTGAAACCAATCCACGCTGGGCTCCCGACAGCAAATCACTGGCGTTTACTGCCAAACAGGGGGACTACACGCAGATATGGTCTGTTCCGGTTAATGGCGGAGCTCCACTGGCTGTGACTGACAATGAGTTTAATGCCGGAGCACCTGTCTGGTCGCCAGATGGCTGCAAAATAGCCTATACTGCCAAAGTTAAGCCCCAGCAGGACCAGCCGGAAACAGATTCTGACGTCAGATATATTGATACCTTACGCTATAAACTAAATGGTGTCGGTTATTTGGACAAAGTCAGCCAAATCTATATCACCAGTATCGACGGCAATGAAACCAAACAGCTGACCTCAGGCAGTTCGGACAGCCTACATCCTGCCTGGTCGCCCTGCGGCAAATACCTGGCTTTCAGCTCAAACCGCACTGAAGATTATGAGTACAACAGCCTGACAGATATCTGGATTATTGATCTGCAGGGAGAGAATCTGAAAAAGCTGACCAACAGTGAGGGCCCCAGCAGCATGCCGGCCTGGTCGCCAGACGGCCAATACATTGCCTATATCGGGCATAAAATGGAGTACAGCAGTGCTACCATTGCTACTATTTATTTAAAAGAAACGTCCGGGGAGGAAGAATATAACCTGCTCCCAGGATTTGAAAGCATGCCTCGACATGGTGTAGGCGGAGACAGTGTTTCTTCTCCACCAAATGGCCTGCTGTGGTCGGGAACAGGACATATTTATTTTCAGGCCAGCAAAGAGGGCAAGACTGCCGTTTACAGGGTTGAAGCCAACCCCAAAGCTAAACTGGAACAGCTGACAGAAGGCGATGAAGTCCTCTATGGAATGAGCTACTCTCCAGCAACCAACAGACTGGCTGTCAGCAGATCAAGCTTTACGACCATCGGAGACCTGTTTGTTATTGAAAACTGCGAAAGGCAGCAGCTGACTTATGTCAATGATGAGCTGTTGTCGGAAGTAGCCCTTGCTCAGCCTCAGCAATTTTACTATCGCTTTGAAGGATATTCAATAGAGGGCTGGATTATGAAACCAATCGGATACCAGGAGGGTGAAAAATATCCGGCTGTACTTGAGATTCATGGAGGGCCCCATACAGCATATGGACATATCTTTTTTCATGAGTTTCAGCTTTTGGCTGCCCAAGGGTTTGCAGTTGTATTTACCAACCCACCTGGCAGCAGCAACTATGGTCAGGAATTTGTAACCAAAACCCATCATGACTGGGGCGGATTGGATTACCGTTCTCTGATGGCGGCAGTAGATTACGTCAATAATAATTTTAGCTTTGTTGATCAGCAAAGATGGGGCGTTACCGGCGGCAGTTATGGAGGCTACATGGTGAATTGGATGCTGGGACAGACGGATTGCTTTCAGGCAGCGGTCAGCCTGCGCAGCACCTGTAATCGTTACAGCCAGTTTGGCACCAGTGATATCGGTTTTTTCAATGGCAATTACGAGCAGAAAGGCAATCCCTGGGATAACCCGGAGTTCTATTTGAAAGTATCTCCAATCAGCTATGTCAACAAAATTACCACCCCTCTGATGCTAATTCACAGTGAAAATGACCTACGTTGTCCGATAACTCAGGCTGAGGAGTTTTATACTGCTCTCAAATGGCTGAAGAAAAAAGTTGTTTTGGTACGCTTCCCTGATGAAAACCACGATTTATCCCGTTCAGGAAAACCACGCCACCGTGTCGAACGCTTAAACTACCTGTTGGGCTGGTTTACAGACCATATTAAGGTTGACCAAGAGCAGTACAGCTGGTAGATACGATAGCTGAACAATTGATTTACGATTGCTGGAACAATGGCTGGAACAATTGTTGGGCGATTGTGGGGCAATTGTTTGGCTGTTGTTTTTCTGGTTGCTGTCTGCCTAATAAATCAAAGCAAGCTTAATTACAACCTCGTCCAACGAAGTGTTACTTTGTAACACAAGAACATTCATCGTAAAAAGAGTTAATAAACGACGTAGAGTAACATTAAACCTAGGCTTTCAGAATTATGCCCAGCTCAAGGAATAGAAGAAATTTTCTGCAAGGATAATACGAGGTGGTGCCGTAGTGGATTTACTCCGTAAATGGGGTGGAACTGCTGCGCAATTGGTTTGGGCTTGCTTGACAGCAAGCGGTTGGCAATGGGTTGGCAATTGTTGGGCGATAGGTTGGCAGTTGTTTTTTACAGTTCAATTACAACCTCGTCCAACGAAGTGTTACTCTGTAACACAAGAACATTCATCGTAAAAGAGTTAATAAACGACGTAGAGTAACATTAAACCTAGGCTTCCAGAATTGAGGCTAAATCAAGGAATAGCAAAAAAATTGCCATCAGGAGCTTCCTCGTAGAAAAACATCCTAAACGACGAAACGCTGGGCATTACGTGGCTCACAGAATTGAGAATAGATCAAGGCGTAGCCAAAATTTTTAACATAGATAATACGAGGCAGTATATCTATGGAAAAATTTTGGCGTGCAACGCAGATATAACTCAATTATGTGAGCCTCCGTGGAAAGAACCACCACCTACTTGGAGGCGTGGAACACCACGCCCACCATCATCTCAATACCAGTGACAATACTGTCATCAGAAGGATTGAAACGGGGATTATGAGCTGGGGCATCGTCACCCTCTGTTTTGGCACCTAAATAGAAGAAAGATCCGGGGATTTCCTGAGCAAAGTAAGCAAAATCCTCGCCCCCCATGCCCGGCTGGTCTCGATGATAGATCTGATCCTCAGATAACAGCGTTTGTGCAGTGTTTTTAACTATATTAACTGCAACATCACTGTTGTAAACTGACGGATAGCCATACCAGTAATCTACCTCAGCAGTCGCTCCATGGGCCAAAGCCGTATGCTCGGCAACCTCAATAATTCGCTTTTTCAGCTTTTCGCGGGTATCAGGCAACAGGGTGCGAACTGTCAACTTCATTTCGGCTGTTTCAGCAATAATGTTATTAACTGTACCAGCATGCATGCTGCCAACAGTGACTACCCCGCTGTCAATTGGGTCAACTGTCCTGCTGACGATAGAATGCAGACCGACAATTATATGGCCGCCCACCTGTACGGCATCAACCCCATTATGCGGATATGCCCCATGGGCACCCTTTCCTCTTACTGTAATTGTACAGCCGTCTGTATTGGCGTGGCTGTAGCCGCCTCTGGTTTCAATGCAGCCAACCGGCTTGGTTACAGTGACGTGTAAACCGAATACATACTCGGCATCGGGATTTTTAAGCACTCCATTGGCTACCATATCCTTGGCTCCTCCGGGAGGAACTTCCTCAGCCGGCTGAAACAGGAATTTAACTGTACCGGGAACTTCGGATCGATACCTGGCTAAAACAGTAGCCGCCCCCATTAACACAGCAGTATGAATGTCGTGGCCGCAGGCATGCATTACCCCTTCATTTTGTGAACGATAAGGCACATCTGCCTGCTCAGTTATTGGCAAGGCATCCATATCTGCTCGTAAAGCAATTGTTTTGCCTGGCTTTCCTCCTGTTAAAACACCTAAAACTGCGGTTGAGTTTTCATAACGAGTAACCTCAATCCCAGCTTCGGTTAAAACCTTTTCGACCAGAGCAGCCGTCTCATACTCTTCATTGGCCAATTCAGGATTGCGATGGATGGTATGCCGCCATTCGATCGCCTGCTGCACTATCTCTTGAGCCGCTTTTTTAATATCCACTTGTTGTCCTCCTTTAATATTTATGACTATCAGTAGATCTTAACTACTGACCTATTACTCCTGCACCCATTATAATACTAATTGAGCTCACTGGGAGCATATTTTTTGGTTTTAATCAGCATTTACAGTAAAATGTCTAACAGACTGAGAGACCTAGCTGATACCGGGCTTTAACTTTCTTTCTCTGGTCAGTTTATAAATCAATCCGACAGCTCCCCCTGAAAGTAAGAGCCAGATCGGCAGAATATAGAATGAACTGATTACCCCGATACTATCGTTCAGCACCCCTAACAGCAAATGGCCAAGATTGTTAATTAGCGACGTGCCAATAGAGATAAAGGCCATCGCCTGAGCTGTATTATCCGGAAATAATTTGGGGACTGTGATCATAATTGTCGGATAAACTACCGCCTGCAACAGGCCTGCTCCAGTTATCAAGGCCAAACCGTTTACCCCCATGATGATACCGGCTAAATAGATAGCCGAACTGATCAGCTGCACTCCCAGTATCCCTTTCATGTAGCCAATTTTTTCTAATACAAAACCCCCGCCAAATCTGCCAATGGTAAACAAAACAAAGAACAAAGACAAATAAACTGACCCGGCATTCTCATTAATGCCATATCCGACCTTCATGTAGTTGACGAACCAATTGTTTATGCCGTGCTCCCCCATTAAGCCAAACCCCAGGGCAATGATTAATAAGTACACTATTTTATTGGTGAACAATGTCTTAGAACTGTTACGTTTAAGATCGGTTGGTTCTGTCCTGTTTTGGGACGGCCAGGGATAAGACGTGAAAAAGACGTAAACTAAGATGATAAGATGAAAAACCATGAAACCCAAAAACATCAGGCGCCAGCTGATATTATTAGAAATAAAATATCCGGTCAGCCGTTGCACAAATGCTGAGCCCAACCCGTAACAGCCATGGATAATATTTAACAGAGCTGCCTGGAATGCTATGGCATATAAAGGGGTAGTCATATTTACACCTAAAATTAAAAAAGCATTCCCAGCGCCATTTATAAAGTACCCCAATGTAAACCAGATAAAATTAGGACTCCAAAACATCACGGCAAAGGAGGCCACTACTGTTGCCAATCCTATTTGCAGCAGCTTTTTATTACCAATTCTATTGATTAACTGGCCGGCCACATAGGTAAACGTCATATAGCCCAGGGTACTGATTAAAAACATAGTGCCGATGGTGCTGTCAGTGATCATAAAATCTCTTTTTAAAACCGGAACCATAACCCCTCGGGAGCCCCCCAGCAGAGCCATACCCAACATGATGCTTAACAATGATGCAATAGAGATTATTCTTTGTCTTCTTTTCATTTCCACTCCACCCCTCTATGTACATCTGCCATTATATACGGCAACGTTGTCAATGGCAATGGAGCCATATCAAATTGATAAAAATTAGCGTTCAGCACTGCTCCCAATTATAACTACTGGAGCTTTTACAGAAAGAAATAATCAGAACAGAGGTATTCAAGCCCAAACAGAGAATAATACAGAGAGAAATATATGGAGGTGTATGAGGATGCGTATTTTTATGTCAGTAGATATTGAAGGAGTTTGCGATGTTGTTAACAAAGAACATACCGGTAACAGCGGTTTTCTTTATAATTCTGCCAGGGAGCAGATGACCAAAGAGGCTAATGCTGCCATAGAGGGTGCCATCAAAGCTGGAGCTACAGAAATAGTTGTCAACGACTCCCATGGACCCATGGTAAATTTAATGCCGGGTTTACTTCATAAACAGGCAGAATTAATCACCGGAACCACTAAGCCTCAGGGCATGATGCAGGGTGTTGATGACAGCTTCGATGCGGTTATGTTTGTCGGCTATCACTCTCGAAATAACACTCCGGGTGTTTTAAGCCATACCATCAGCGGGGGCAGTGTCGATAATATCTGGATCAATGATACTGTTGTCGGAGAGATTGGATTTAACGCTGCTTTTGCCGGTGCTTATGACTTGCCTGTTATCTTGGTTACTGGGGATAATGTAGCCACTGCCGAAGCCCGGGAACTGTTAGGTGAAGACCTGACAACTGCTCAGGTAAAAAAGGCTGTGACCCGCTACAGTGCCCAATGCCTGCATCCGGAAACAGCCTGTGAAAGAATAAAAGAGGCTGCATTTAATGCTGTTACAAACTATAAGAGCAGAAAGCCTTACAAACCGGAGGCCCCCTATGTTGGCAAGATTCAATTCCATAATTCAGGGCTGGCCGACGGCGCTGCCCGCCTACCTGGTTCAACCAGAGTCAGTGGCGACACTGTCAGCTATCAAAGTGACTGCCTGATTGACCTATTGAACGCTCTAAGAGTACTGATCTCCCTATCCAGGTAGTCAGTAGAATAACTCGCTCAACTCAGTTACAGCTGATTGAGCGAGTTTTATTATTGGATACCTCCTCCCCCTAATTACTGCTTGCTTTGCCGCAACCCACCAGTCATTCCAAGTTATCGTCCTTAATTTCTTCTTAATTAGCTGTTAATTATTAATAGCGGATATTGAATAATTCATTAAGATTTAATATCTTCCAGGCCTACTATAATATTTACATTGTGTTATCTTTGAGAATCATTTATAATAATTTTAGCTTTATCCGGAACTTGATCTGGTTTTATATGGGAGATTGTTATATTTATTAATCTTGAAGGGTTATATTTGAAAGGAGAAAGTATGAGTAAGTTCTGGAAAAAATCTTTTTATGTATCATTGTTGTTAGCACTATGTTTTATGACTGCGTTGCCAATGCAAGTTGAAGCAGCGTCGCTGTTGACCTCTAATCAGGGCAATACCATTGCCCAGGCTGCTTCTGATCTGATAGGCGTGGACTATAGCCGAGGTGGGTATAGTTCTGCCAGCCAGGGTTTAGATAACCGTGGCTTCGTAAAGTATGTTTACAGTCAATACAATGTAGACCTGCCTTACGAGATGGACGAGCTTGCAGCTTCAGGGGTTAAAGTAACTAACCTGCAGCCTGGCGATGTTTTATTCTTTACAAACCGCAGCGGTAGCAGATTATCAGCTGTAGCCATTTACGTTGGAGATGGCTATTTTGTTGGTTCATCATCTTACTTCGATGGCGTTGTCAAGAAAAAGCTAAGCTCATATTCTGATGTATACCACGGCGCAAGGCGCATGTACTCCACTACTCAGAATATCACATCACAAAGATCCACAACCCCTCCCAGTACCACAGATCAAGTCAGTAGCAGCTCCTATGGCGCAAGAATAGTTGATGAAGCCAGAGATTATCTTGGAGTTCCGTATGTATTTGGGTCATCTGCCTCAACTACGTCGAGCTTTGATTGTTCCAGCTTTGTGCAAAGAAGTGTTTACGATGCTGGTTTAGGAAAGCTACCTCGAACAGCCCGTAGTCAGGCTTCTTATTTAGCCAGTTCTTCCAATGCGAGAACTATCACCAGTAAATCCCAGCTTCAACCAGGAGATTTACTGTACTTCAAAAACATGGGCAGCCATGTTTCAGCAGGCACAGTATCTCACACAGCTATCTACATTGGCAACAATAAAATTATTCAAGCCATGCCCAACAAAGGGGTTATAATCTCAACACTTACCAGCTATTACACTGGTTCTACCCGTTTTGCTGGAGCTTACAGATTAGTTAAACCAATCGGTTAAAGTCATACTAAAACTGCCATCCATGCCAGGCATGGATGGCAGTTTTAGTTATCAGCTTAAACATTTGTCCCCTTAGCATCAGACTCTTTCATTTTAACATTGTTTAAAGTGTTCATTCTAAGTATTATTTTGCCGTATCTTAAAAAGGCATCTGTTGCGACCATGTTACATGCAAAACAGGTTTTAATACTTGGCAGGTTATCAGCTGCGGCTTCACAATAGAATCCACCACATTGCTTTATTACCTCCTGAAGCATTCTCTTACCCAGGCCATGTTTGCGGTAATCGCCGTGCACCACAGTTATCGCCAGCTTACGGCCCTGATCAGCGCAGGCCAGCATTCCGACCACCTTGTTTTTATGCAAGGCTATGATCACAGCATTATGCTGATGCTGAATATCCTCTCTATTCAGCTTGAGGAAAGACTGAAATCCTTTGGCAGTGATATGTCCGTCTTTATGTGACTTTATTAAGCGGGTTACAATCGGTTTGTAGTAGTAAAAGTTATTCCGATTCATTGATACTATTTTAAACATTTTTAGGTCTCCTATTGTCAGACTCTGTCAGGTATCTGCTATATTCGATCAGGCTTTGCAGGGATCGCTGCTGGGTCTCAACCTCATCAAACTCCATCGGCTTGGCATTGGCCTCAAACAGCCATAGACGCCCTTGTTTATCAATCCCAATATCCATTGAAATAATCCCGAAATCATAGCCATAGTAATTCTCTATTATTGCTGGCACCTGCATCGCCATTTCCTTGAGATTATGGCTGATTACAGCAGCCTTTTGCTGGAATGTCGTTAACAGCACCTGGTTAACCGGGGCGATAGAGCCGCCATTTGGAACATGAGTTGTTATTCTGCCAGTACCGGCAACCCGGCAACCCATTCCGATAAGCTGCCATTCTCCTTTGCCGTTTCTTTGCACCAACACTCGCACATCAAAAATACTGTCGTTGTACTTAGCCAGATCTATTCCCTGTTGAAGCAGCATTGCTCTTTTTCGGTATCTTCTCAAGGCCTTCCAGGCATCTCTATACCTTTTGAAAAAATGAGGGCTGTTCTTTTTTTCATCTCTACTCTGAATTACAACACCCCGTTGGGACTGCATTATTCTAAGTATTCCATGGCCTGCAAAGCTATGGGCAGGTTTTAAGTAAATCATATGATGTTTATCGAGACAGTTTTTCAACTGCTCTGGTGAGCCTGACCATTTTACAGTCTCAGGAATCATGCCTGCCAGATGAGTTTTTCTGAAAATCTTATTAATCTCACCCTTGTTGAGAAAATGGCGGTTAAAAAACGGGATATTCTGGGTCAGAATATAGCTTTTGGCCCACCGGACCTTTTTGCGCTGCTCATAAACCCGAGACGGAACTCTATTGTAAATTACATCAGGTAAAGGGGTAGTTATCTTGTACCATTTCTTATTGTTTATGTAATGTCCTGTGCAGGTTTTGGTATGAGGATTGATACCGCTGGGAGTAATAACATAAACGAATGCTCCATTTTTCTGGCCATAATTAATGATTTGACTAAAAAACTTGGATCGGCCTGCAAACGGTCGACCTCGTTTGTAAACTGAATCAGCAGAAAAGATGGCTATTAAGGGTCCGAGGCAAAACTCATTATCCGCCTGTTGCCAAATACAGTAACGACAGGGCTTAGGTATTAACACTGTTCTGTGCACTAATATTGTATTATTACTGACACGAGGATTTATCGCTAATTTAAATCTCTTGCTCCAGGATCCAAAACACAATTTCAGATTGTTCTTAAGATCAAGACTTAAAGCTAAGTCGTTAGAAACCTGAATTAAATTTGGGGAGCCAGCTGAACTGGCTCTAATATTAATTATTCGATATTTATTCATTTTATGCTCCTATTACTCTCCAAAACCAGATAAATGCTGTAAATAATCAACTAACATCCGATACGATGCGTAGCGTTCCTTAACTGCCCACTCTGGAGCAAATACTATGCGACCTGGCTTAGTATTTACTTCGAACAGCCACAAATGCCCCCTTTTGTCAATCGCTATATCCATACCCAGTTCACCTAAGTTCCAGCCTGAAGCCCTTTCTGAAGCCTCGGCAACCCTGATAGCAAAGGCATTCACATCGTTAAGTTTGGCACCCCCATCTGCATATAGCCTCTTTAACAGCCACCCGCCGGGAACAACTCTGCCCCCATTGCAGACATGGGTGGTGATTCCTTTGCTACCGGCTATCTTGGCTGATAAGCCGACAACATGCCACTCTCCCCTTAGATTCTTCTGGACAGTTGCCCTTAAATCAAAGGCACGGCCTTCATAATGAGCCAGCTGCAAACCCTGTTGAACCACACAGGTTTTGCGCTGAGTAGCATTAGTTATAAAACGCTCTAACCCGCCCTTACTCCTGACCTTGCCTTTGCGCAACCGACCATTACGCAGGTGGTAGGAATAAGCAACGCTGTTGTCAGGTTTTTCAAATTTAATTACTCCGTGACCATGACTGCCCGAACACACCTTGACAAAAACCTCCGGATAGCGCCTCAACATCTGCAGTACGCTTTCAGCCCCCCGGTACTGAATAGTCTCTGGCAAATGTCGTGTGATACTGCCTTCTCGGGAAAGCACTTCATGCATCTCCCATTTGTAAAAATAATCGTCAGGGCTGACTAAAACATTGGTTACAGTTTTAAACAACTGCTTGGTCCGCAAAACATCTGCTCGGACTTCTGCCCCACGGTGAGGAACTCGATTCCAAACAGCATCTGGCAATGGATACCACCTTCGGATCCATTGCCCTTGACCGCTGGGTATATAGCTCAAACCAAAAACCGCACGCTTTTGCCAGTCGATACAATTTGGAGTAAACAGAAATAAAGTCATATTGCGCTTAGCTGCAATATCCATAAATCTGGAAAAAAACAGCCGGCGCTGTTTACCAATCTGAAACTGAAAATGATTGCCCTTAAAAGGCGGGGCTGTTGTCATAATTCCCACTATCGGCCCCAGTGTCACTCGTCCAGCTGTGGCCTTGACATGTAAATCTATAGTAGGTGGCAAATACAGTTTTTCAGCTATATCCTTGGAGATAATTATATTGTTATTAGGCGAAGCCTTTGCTGTTGCTTGTATTTTCTTCTGCCCGTACTTCATTTTGACAAAGCCCTTGCCTTCAGAAGTAGCAACCGTAAACAATTGCTTGGGAAGCAAGACCAGTGGCCTATCTGTTCCCAATCGACATTCAATTTTATAAACCGCCACTGAATCTCCTCCTATAAAACGTTTTTCTGTACCTAAAAGTTGAGTGTGACAATAAATGGCAACTGTAATACAATGGGTTGGCTATGGCATTTTGCCTGGCCTCGCGATCTCCTGTGTGAATAAAGACTTTTCTTCCGGGTTTAGAGTTTACCTCAATTAGCCAAACCCTTTTTTTTGTATCCAAACCTATGTCCATCCCAAATTCAGCAAACTTATGACTGGGTTTATCAATTGCTTTAGCTACTTTAAGAGCTAAATCCTCAATCTCCGAAATAATGAACTGAGCATCGAACTCTGTTTCTCCGATCTCTCTCAATACCTGAGACAGCTTCTTAGCAGTTCCTCCGCCATGAAGGTTGGAAGTAACCCCTTCAGTAGGCCCTATTCTGACCGCATGACCAGTAATTACCCATTTGCCATCCATTCCTTTTTGAACGACCACCCTCACATCACAGGGGGCATTATGATATACCCTTAAAGAAAGCCCCTGCTGAATCAGGTATTTTCTGTCTCCCATAAACGGCCTCAATATACTAAGCAGCTCATCCAAGCTGGAGGCTGTTCCGGACACCGACCTTGCTCCTCGGCTCCGCCCTTTGTATTTAACAACCGGACCGGCAACAACCTGCAGACCTAAAACTCCTTTTCCCTGCGTACCCATGTTTGGCTTTATAAACACTGTATTGTGTTTTGAAAGCATGCCTACCAGGGCATCGACGCTGGTAAAGGTAACTGTCTCCGGCAAATAAGGCCTGATCTCTCGATATTGAGATAAGGTCTGGTAAACCTCCCACTTGCCGTGCAGTGAACCGTTGAGCCATATAACCTGCCCACTCTCTCGCAAACGTCTGGCATACCGCCATAGAATAACATTTGCTTCTCCTTTACCGGGGAATAAGCGGTCATAAACCACGTCGGGGAACGGATAATAGCTTTTTTGCCACGTTTTATAACTGCTATTGGGACGCCAGCCCACTACTCTTTGATGCTGCCAATCTATTTCTACTGGCGAGAAAACAAAAACTGTCAGACCCATTTGTTTTCCTGCATTGATAAGGCTTGCAAAAAAACCTGCTTCTGCAAATACCAGCTTTGATTTTTGTCTCCTGTGCGCCAAAACTCCAATCAAAGGAATATTATCAGGCACATATTGCACCCTCTTTCTAATTAAACTCTCTTGCATAATTGTCTTGGTATATTAACTCTCCAATACCTTCTTAAATCTACAGACTCTCGCCACTCCTGGCCACTTAAAATCATTGACTCAATTTTTTTTATTTCTTTAGAATACTGCTGATAAGCAGGGCATTTTTTGATATCATCCCAGAGAATTCTCACTATTGGCTTAAAATAGTTTTTCTCATTATGATAATAGGCTTTTCTGGCCGCTGCTGTCTCAAAAAAATTTTTATTTAGGATAGGATAGCTAATAGCAATAATATAGCTCAGGGTTATAACCCCTAACGCTATTTCTTCGCTCATTAGCCAGCTCGCTGGGGTTCGATACTCAAATCCACCATGACTTTTTCTTCTAAAATCACCCAGCCTACCATACTTCTTTCTTCTACTAATAGCTGGTATAGCTTTTTCTAACATCAATAACGGGATAGACAAATAGTTATCCAGTGCCCTCAAAAAACGACCGTTCGGCAGGCAGCTAAAATGCACATGACCTCCGATAGGGAATCCTTTTTTACTGTTATGCAAAAACAGCGCTAAAAGAATTTGATTGTTGTATATAGAAGTGGTATATATAATATGAAGGATTGATTGTATTTATTAATATCTTGGGAGGGCTATAATGAAGCTACTTATCATCGGTGGGAAAAAATTTGTTGGTTACCACCTTGCACAAGAGGCAAAAAAAAGAAATCATGATGTTACACTCTTTAACAGGGGTAAAACCTATCCAGAGTTACTACCGGAGCTGCCAACTATTATAGGTGACAGAAATACTGACCTGGAGCGCTTGGCAGATATGCAGTTCGATGCCGTAATAGATACCTGTGCCTACTTTCCTGATCAGGTGAAAAAGGCTGTAACAGTACTGGGAGATAATACTAAAAAGTATCTGTTAGTGTCCAGTATTTCTGCCTGTGTTACTTCTCTAGTCGGATTAACTGAAAATGACCCCATTTGTGGCCTTGATTTTGAATCAACTGAAATTACTGACGAAAACTACGGACCACTAAAAGCAGCCTGTGAAAAACAGCTGACAGATATGTTGGGGATTGAAAAAAGCCTTATTATTCGACCTGGCTACATTGTCGGCAACCGTGACCATAGTGATCGATTCACCTACTGGCCAGTTATGATGCAGCATATGAAAGAAATGATTGTACCGGAAACAGATAATCTACATATTCAATTTATAGACGTCAGAGATTTAGCTATATTTATGATTGACGCCCTCGAAAAAGACCTCAATGGGATCTACCTGTTAACGGGCCCAGTCCAGCCGCTTAAATTTAAGGATTTTATAGAAGCCTGTCAACAGACCATAAATGAGAATTGCAAGTTAATAAAGGTTAACGATCAATGGCTTGCTGAGCATAATTTAAAAAAATACGTCGCCTTTCCACTCTGTGTTGATATACCAGGTTTCGAAGGACTTCATTGTGTCAATATAAATAAAGCCCTTAATGCCGGGTTGACAACCCGTCCTTTAGAAGACACCTTGAAATCGGCACTGGACTGGTATCTTGAATATAAAGGTGATATCAATAAGCTGGAAGTGGGCTTAAAGCCTGATAAAATGGAAAGGTTTATTCGTCTGGCCAAAATGAATAGTTAACGCAAATCCAACCTGCTGAATGCTCAATAATGCTTCAAAAGTAGCAAGTGGACAAACGTCTTACTCATATATTTGAGTGAGGGGGAGTAATCCATGGATCAGCAAGTTCAACCGGCTCTTCATTCAAAGAGTAAAAAAAAAGTTAAAGAATGGAAAGTGGTTCATATCATCAGCGGTGAAAGAATGTCCCAAAAGGAGCTGATAGAGAGATACCCACTTATAACAGAAGAGTTGGCTATGAAAATAATCGATTTTATTGCCAAAAAACATGGACTGGAGGTAAAAATGGATACCGAATAGTCCTATTTTTTTGTCAATAATCTATTTTTTCTTTTCATCAGTTTTTATAAGCTATTTACAGTATCCATTGTGACTAATTTTGGAGGAAATGGAGGTGTACCTTAATAATCTCCATTCAAGAGCTGTTTTCAAATTTTCGATAATTAGCTTTATTACAAATATAGGGCATTATTGTAATTTGGAAAGACAAAACTCCTCCTTTGCATCGCCAAAACCATTGCTACATTATTTTATCAACCGCCAAGCTAAAGTTTCTTCTAATAGCAATACTTTTCTTAGAAATTGATTCTCTTTATGTTGGGTAATTCTTAATACCGCATAAGGCCCACCTTCAGATTTAAAAACTGCTTCAGCTACTTCATGTTTTGCAATGACAACATCAATAAGATATGTACCATTAATGCTTCTGGATACCGCTAAGGACTCTAATGAGTTGTAAAAGGAGTTTTTTCTGAAAAAACAAAATATTGAACATTATCATACCTCCAACCACCCGGCATTTTACTAATTGGGTTTATCCTAAGATTATCAAAATACTCAGGGGCCTGCTCTCTGCTTTCTATTACTTCGAAGGTAATCCGTTCGTCATTAAGCTCTTTAGCATTTAAGCCCCACCATTTAAGTATCTCTAAATTACTGTCTGGTGGAAGCACCGGCCAGTCTTGCTGGCTCTTTCGGCCATCAATCTGATAAATGGTGATCGGGTATGCTGTCTTCAGCCCATAGTTATGAACTACAGCAGATTTTTTTTCTTGGTAATCCACTTTATAAAAACCATATATCGGCTTAATCGGAGGGCCGGACACTTCGTCTATTAAATAATTGTATGTCAAATCAGTTATCTCAACATCATAGCAGGCGGCAAACTCCTGTCCCCCGCAAAACACCAGATATGCACTTTCACCAGTAAAGGTCTCGGCAAAATAATACACGCCGCGCTCCAGTGCCGTACCTTGCAAAACGTCGATAACCCTGTCAGGTATTTGATCCTGATCAGTAAGTTTTGTTGCCTCGTAACCTTTTAGCTGCGAAGCCACTACCAGGATTGCAACTATAAGAAGTATAGCAATATATAATAATTTTTTTTTCATTAACATACCTCTATCGATAATAAAGCTTATTTGAGCTGCTGTGTAACCGACTGCCAAAAGCTAAAACAACATTAAGCTCATGGTTAAATAAGTAATTTGATACTACTCAACTTTTCCAAGAACAAGCAAAATTAATCACGTAAATCTCTTACTAATAGATTACCATATTTGATCTTTATTGTGTGCATTGTCTCTAATTTAGGATAGCTGGTTTATTATCTGGTTTCATGCGATGTACCCCTCATATAAATCTATGAGTAAAATTGCTGTCCACTTGCATTTTTTTACTGGCCTACGCCCTACCCCCTTAGGCACTACTACTTTTCCAACATTTCCAACTAAACAACAGCCTTGCTCTTGATTGGTTAGGCTACTAACATATTGCTCTACTACAATAAATCCTACATTGTGCTATCCATCAGAATCATTTATACTAGTTCTAGTTCGTCTAGAGCTTTTATTGGTTTAAATGATAAGTCGAATATTATTATTAAGTTAAAAGAGACGTTTTTGAAAGGAGATTATTATGAAACAGTTCTGGAAGAAATTATTTATCGTATCATTAGCGTTAGCACTATGTATTCTGACAGTATTGCCGATGCAGGTTAACGCAGCATCATCCAGAAGCCGAGGTAGGAGAATTGTAGCCGAAGCAAGAGATTACCTTGGTGTTCGTTACGTTTTTGGGTCATCAGCATATAATACCAGAAGTTTTGACTGCTCTAGCTTTGTTCAAAGAAGTGTTTATGATGCAGGTTTAGGCAGATTACCTCGTACAGCTCGTGGACAAGCCTCTTATTTAGCAAGAACGTCAAAGGCTAAAAGAGTAACCAGGAGATCCCAGCTCCGACCTGGTGATATTATTTATTTTAAGAACATGGGTAGTCATGTTAGAGCAGGTACAGTATCTCATGTAGGTATTTATATTGGTAATAACAAAATGATTCACGCTATGCCTAAAAGAGGCGTTATCATTCAAACCTTAAGCAGAAAACACTTAAGCTCAAGATATTTGGCTGGTGTATATCGTATTGCGAAACCAATTAGAAGATAAGAGAGCAGTCGAGAATTCTCGGCTGTTTTTTTAGTTTAAATAGCCAGGCAGAGATTGCCCTGGTTATTTATGATCTCTCTGCTTAAGACATAAATATGTAAGGGGGTGATATTATGAAACGAGCAGCTCTTTATATACGAGTATCTACCACAGCTCAGGCTGATGAAGGTCTTTCAATACCTGCACAACAAAAACTACTTAAAGAATACGCTTATAAAAACTCTTACTCTGTTTCAGATGAACACATTTTCATAGATGCAGGAGAGTCTGCCCAAACTGCCGACAGACCCCAGTTTCAACTGATGATTTCTAAGGCAAAACAAAATTCTAAGCCTTTCGATGCTGTATTAGTGCATAAAACAGACCGTTTCGCTCGCAACAGACTGGACTCTGCGGTTTATAAAACTCTGCTGCGCCAGGAATGTGGAATCGAAGTTATCTCTATTACTGAGAACTTTGGAGATGACCCCTATGGGGTAATGATGGAGGGTATCATGGAGCTTTTTGCTGAATTTTATTCCTTAAATCTCAGTGTTGAGGTCACCAAAGGTATGTCGCAGGCTGCAGGGTCAGGAATTGTATTGGGAAGAGTTCCGTTTGGCTATGATATTGACCCCGAAACAAACAAGTATGTCATCAATGAGGAACAGGCCGAAGTAGTACGTTTTGTTTATCAGATGTACGTTGAGTTGGGTTATGGCCTGGATAAGATCCATACCTACATGACATCTAAGGCTGCCAAATATAGGTTCGGAGAGGTTATCAAAACCCAAGCCTCAAAAGCAAAAAAGAAGATCCACCTGGCCGGTAGAAAAAGAGCGTTAAAGTGGTCCCCGCATGCTATCGGCTACATGCTCAAGAATGATGCCTATATCGGCATCTATAGATGGAAGCCCGTAAATGAAGAAGAAAAAATTCTACATGGTAATCACCCTCCGATCATTAGCAAATATATCTATCACGAGGCCCAGGAACTGATGGCCAGACGCCGAAACAGGCGTAAAGGAGAAAAGCATGAGTATATGTTAAGAGGGCTTGTTAAGTGTGCCTACTGTGGAAGGGTGATGGTTATATCCTCTACCAAACGTAAAAATGGCACCTACTACCGCTATTTAAGATGTACAAATAAAAACCAGCAGGCCTGTTGCCGAAAAAACAGTCTGCCTTATCAGGAATTGGAGGCATTAATATATAACAGCTTAATACCTGTTTTTGAGAGTGGTAATCCAGCAGGCAAGCTTAGTGCTGTGATTGGGTCAAGGTCAAAAGCTGAGAAATCGGCGCAGCGGGTTCGTTTATTGTTAGAGACTTTCAACAGCAGGTTCGACAGACAAATGGCGGCCTTTGAAGCTGGAGTCATCAATATAGAACAGCTGAAAACATACAAAGCAGAGCTTTTGCAGGAAAAAAGTGATTTACAGCAAGAGCTGACCCAGATCGAGGAACGTCTTGAGAGCTTTCAGACAGATGAATCAGAGCTGCTTAACAGAATATCCAATATCTCAGATCAACTCCAAAATGACAGCCTGACTGAATATGACAAGCAAAGAATTCTGGCCGGTATTATTGACAGAATTACCGTTGATAAGTTTAATGAAGAGATCCAAATACATTATAAAAAAGTATAATCCGATTTGCACAATATTAACTTAGGGAATCCTTTTAACGGGCAACTTCCGGCGATCCAGGCTACATTATGGCAAGGAATATACTGGATGCCAGTTTGCATAGCGCGTCGCAGATTCTCTACCAGCTGCCGTGGCTCTCGGGCTGGATTAGGCCTGAGCTCTGCCAACGGATAGCCGTGGCGCGGGTAATAGATAGCTCTGGCATCCGTGCCTACTGGACCGCTTTTTGGGAAATAATCAGAAGCGATCAACCATTTTCTAGAAAATCTATCGTATAACAGAAACTCCGGATCAGCACCAAGTTTTAATGGCTGCCAGCTCTCTGCAGTAGGTTGAAAAATAAATTTAACCTCTTTAGACCAAAGCCTCATTTGTTTTCTCAGCCACTTGCTCCATAACTCCAATGATCTGGACGTAAGCTTCTCGCCATTATTAATGGATTGCACAAATTTCTTGTCGTTTTCGGCAATACAAACGGTTACAATACCGAAGTCAAGTCCCAAAGTGTAAAGAGTATTGACTGCTATATCACAAACCTGCTTGGCAGATTTTGAAGTGATATTCTTGATTGAAACAAAGTTTTTATTTCGAGAATATCGTGCTAATACTCTCAGTACCTGTAGATCAAATATCTCTACCCGATACTTTGTTTTCCACCGATATTTATGGGAGGTGCTTTTAATAATATTTATATTCTCAGAGCTTAAAAGATTTTCCACTTTTTCATCATTGTTAAGAACACTTAAATTCTCATTAAAAGTATAATAACTGCCTTTTGCTGTCTCTTCCGTGGAGAAATTGATTATTATGTGTGCACTAGAATCGTTTTGCTGTGCTATACCAGGTATTAATTTCCGCAATTCATTTACAGTTGCTTTAGAGCTGCCCGTGACGGCGACTCTCATCTACTCACCCCCTGGTTTAGCGGTAAAACCTGAAAGCCACCCTGCATAATCAATTACTCTTCTTACAGATAATCGTGCATTTTGGGGGAGTCTTTGATGATCACTTAAGTCTCTGGCCGGGCGAGAATTGACCTCTATCAGCCATAAGCGTCCTTGTACATCTAAAGCCATATCTAAACCTAATTCTGCAAAGTCAACCTGCATTGAATTTTCTAACTGCTTACAAACATTTTTAGCAAAAGTTATTAGAAAAGCTCTTTGCATTCTGTAGGATATTTTGTTAGCTTTGCTAGAGTTCTTTAATAATCTGTAAACTGATGTCAAGGAACCACCATGCTCAAAGTTACTGACTCTGCTTCCATCAGCTGCTACCCGAGCAATAAATGTTGTGAATCTCCAAAGTCCCTCACTGTTCTTTTGCATTAAAACCCTTATGTCTGTTGGCTTTTTATTTTTATACGCTAATTTTAATCCTTGTTGAACAATATATTTGCGGCGCCTGGTAATTCTGGATATCAGAGCTGCAAGCTCACTGGTGTTCTTGACATACCAGGCTCTTTCTTCGCCATGCCAATTAATAAAATGGCCGTAGTAACCACCTCTGCCTTTGCTTACCCAGCATATTCCTAAACCGTGGCTACTATTTGCTGGCTTAATATATACCTGATGATACCTATCAAGCATATGTACAACATCTGTGATATCGGTACATAATCTTGTTTCAGGGATTAACGGCCGCAGCGAGTAGTCTTTAACCAGGTGTTTGTAAACCTCCCATTTATCTAAATAGCCTCTATTAAAATAATGAAGCCCAGGTAATTGGGTCAAAAACTTTCTTGTCGACTTAACGTCTGATTTTCGTTCCATTTTACGGCTTAGAACACGGTCATAGACGACGTCAGGAATTGGAAATCTCCGTTTTACCCACCTTCTGATTTTAAATCTATAGGAATATCCGACTAAAGTTTTGGCTCCAGCTTCTAATTTTTGCGGACAAAAAACATAAACTACTGCACCCTTGTTTAATCCTGCAAGCTGCAGCTCCTGCAGAAAACCTGTGATTTCACCAAAAGGTTTCGAGGAGCTGTTTTGAACTTTAATGGCATAAAGACCAATAATAGGCCCGATACTTATCTGGTTTAACGATTTGTCAAAATGGACTCGTACACTCTGGTCAGCAGGAATACTCAGTTGCTTTAAAACACGCTTACTCACTTTAATAATTCTTTCATTGCTGGCATCTGATAAGCGGGCTTGAGCCGTACAGATACAGGTACCTGACTTAATATCAATTGCTTGGGCTGATTTTAAACCCCATTGTTTAACTAGTATATTGCTGGGGACAAAAATCAGATCTTCGGACTCAATTTCTTGTAGTTGATATATTGGTAACTTTGACTGTTTCACAGTTTCACCTCAGTCTGGCATTAAACTGCTCTTTTCTGGAATATAATATGTTGGTATTTACAAAAGGGGAACAATTCCACCCTCATAAACAGCCCCCACAACTAAAATATACGAGCCTCTTTTTTCTCCAATAATATCAACATTTACAGACAATCTCAGGACATTGAAAAACACTTATAATAAATTGTAATGCATCAAAAAAATGACTTGACTGTATGGTGTTTTCAGGACACAGTTTTTAATGATGTGAAAATCACATAATGGGCAGCCTACAGCAACAAAAGCTTTTACTGATCATTTATTTAAGATAATTTCAGTAGCATTTTATGATATAATTACACCATATGTAAAAGTCGATTGCCGTTTGATGTGTTACTTTGATAATGTAAAAAAGAGGAGCAATTATGCTGAAAAGGACTTCGCTGTTATTTCTTCTGTTAATCATGATAATACCGGTTAAAGGTTCTGCCTTTAATGACCTGAATAATCATTGGGCTAAGGATGATATTGAAACACTGGCTCAAGCAGATATCATCAGTGGCTATAGTGATCAAACGTATCGACCTGATAATCCGGTCAAGAGAGATGAGTTTATCTGCATGGTTATGCGCCTGATAGAGGACCAACTAGGAAGGCAGGAGTATGAGGCGATTATTAACGAGGCTGAACTTGGCCCCTCACTAGCCTGGGAAGAAGAGTTTGATCAGGTTTATAACTCACTGTATTTGCCGGATACATACTGGGCCAAAAAAAATATCATGGAGGCAGTTGCCTTTAGATTATTACCTTATCAGCAAAATAGCGACAAATATCTGTACCGAAACGATTATCGGTTAAACATCAGTCGAGGTGAGGCCGCTTATATATTAAATCGGGCCGCCCAATATTTTGGCTTGTACGCAGATCGAATGCTGCATTATTATCTCAGGCCCCTGGTAACTGATGTCCCTGCCAGCTACGCCTACAGTACCGCCATTTTAGATGCCCTTAGTTTGGGGATAATGAGTGGCTATGGTGATAATACCTTAAAACCACAGCTTGCGGTCAATAGAGGCGAGGCTGCTGCTATGCTGATAAAGCTTTATGATTTCGATCGCCTGGAGCCGTTTACACCCCAGGGAGTGCCCTTCGTTATCCTTAACAATCTGGACCAAGATGAAGAAAGCAGAAGATACTATCCCCCTCTTGTTAACAATGAGCCCCTGCATGATGTGCTTCATTTGATTCAGGTGCTGCAGAAAGGGATTAAGAACTCTGATGGATATATTCAACTCACCTATAATCCGGAAAACGCAGTACTGGGATTAGAATTTTACAACACTGAAGATGATTATTTGGCTCTGCGCAACTCCTCATCACAGGAAAGCTACATTAAAACACTTCCGTTAACTATGTACCTGACATTTACCATATCGCCTGAAAATATCAGCAGATACTCTACTGACTTCCGCAAGCAACAGCATAACAGCAAGTACAATCCCTACCTGCTTATATCGTGGGGAAATGGCTTTGAACAGGATATTCTGGACAATCACCTGACAGTGCTTGAGGATTGTTTTAGTTATCTGTTTGGTGCTGATGGGGATATACTGATAAGCAATATTGTGCGATACCTGACAAGCGGTCAGGGAGGTTTGACAACCTATCAGAGCTATAACGGCAGGTATGCCTCCTGGAAACCAATCGGCGATGGGGTTTTTGTGATAGAGATAATGGAAAAGCAATAGCTTGAACGATTGTTGAGCGATTGTTGGAACGATAGCTTGAACAGTTGCTGGAACAATTGCATGAACGATTGTTTGAACAATTGCTGAAACGATTGTTGGGCAATAGTTTGGCTGTTGTTGTGCCGTTGTTTCTGGAAAATGCGGTTTCCAAGCCGCCCGTGTGGGTTAGGCAAATTGTTACCTTATATACATGGAAACGGGCAGGCCTGGAAACCTGCCCCTACATTTGAATACAATACCCAGAGGGTCAGGCAGTAACCCAGTAGTGGGTTTACTTCGCACCATGGTTTAATAGCGATAAAAACGTTATATCTGCAACAAAAAGAACCGTCCGCGATTGCTGAAAAAGTCCGCTCTCTGCGTTATACGCCTCTTTGCGCACTCGGCATACTACCTCGTATAGCCTCCTTTTGCGCAGAACCTAGCGCCTTGACAGCAAACATTTTCAACAACCTCCAATAAGTAGTCATTTT
>JANQLZ010000092.1 GCA_028280325.1 Bacillota bacterium | reverse complement strand
CATCACCATCACCCTGTATCCAATCAAAACTGCCATCTTCATCTGCTATATATCCATCAAGACTAATTGCCAGATTTAAAATTATTTTTCTACTCATTTATTCCCTCTTTATCAATTATTGTTATTGCAAAAAGCTTTTTTGACTTTGATTCTATTTATTAATTACAGAAATTTATCCTTAATAAACCAGGCTACTCCATCCTGGTCATTGCTTTTAGCCATAAAACCAGCTACTGTTTTTACTTCTTGTATGGCATTGGCAACAGCTACCCCATTAAAATATTCTATCATACCTACATCATTAGAATCATCACCAAACGTAACTATTTGATTTTTATTAATCCCTAAAGATTTAGCTACTACTCTTATGGCATCAATTTTATTGGCGTGTTTATGAGCAAACCTACCCCAAACCTCACCCCTGAAAGGAGTATGTTGCACTTCAGGGTATTTCTTTAATAACTCAGCTACTATTTGCTCACAAAACACCTCTACAGTGATCTTATAGGTTGCACAACCCAGAGTTTGTTTGAAATCATGGTAAGTCGCATGTGAAAAATCTTTATCCAGCTTTGAAACATCGCTATAGTTCCAGTAGTAATCGTTTTGGGTTTCAACTGTAATATCGCCGATGTTTTTATTGTTCAATAAATCCTGTATTAATCCATCAGATGTTTTTGAAGACATTGTTTTTTCATAAAGGATATCCCCTTGATACCGGGCTAAAGCTCCACCGCTGGATACCAGCAGGTCGGGCTCAATAACATCTGTATAGCTTTTAGCTGACATCTCTGAACGAGCTGTGGCAACTCCAAATATTATCCCTTGTCTCTGGCATTGTCTAACCACATTTATACTAAATTCAGAAATAGTTCTATCAGACCTTAGAAAAGTGTGATCTAAGTCAGTAATAATCAGTTTAATGTCTTTAGTCATATTCTAACTCCTCTATGTTTTTTTCTGACCATTATACCAATAGTAATGTAACTATACAATTACTTTTTGAGATACTTTATTTAAATTCTTTTTGGCCAGCTATCACTATATCAGACTTATATCAGGCAGCTGCTTCCAAATCACCTTCAAGCAGGAATTTCCGATTAAGATAGTATAATACTATTCCTAAAATGCTTACAGCGGCAGGCAAGAGTAATGGGTTAAGATAATTAACCAGTAGACCTGCCACAATAAAGGCCAGTGGGTTAATAGCTTTAATAAAGGCTATCAGAAATCCAAAAACACGTCCCCGGTAAGCCTGATCTATTGCTGATTGCAGAAATGTTAGCAGTGGCACATCAAACAGGGTGAGTAAAGCTCCAGCAACTAGCTTGGTACTGCCATAGAAAATAACTATTGAAAGCACCTTGTTGTGAATTCCGGAAAACAGGTAGGGCAGGCTTAAGCACCCAATTAAAATTGCCGATATCCCGCATAATATGGTAATTAGTTTCCTTGGAGGCAGAGTTTTAACTAATTTGCCTACTATCAAAGCCCCGCCAAGCATCCCTATGGGACCTAAGCTGTTTATTAATCCATAAGTTTGGGAGCTTACCTCAAGATAGTTATTTAATATATAGGGGAGTATTACTAAAAAGCCCATACTGTAAATAATATTGAAAGTAATAAAGATTTTAATCAGGCCCGTTAGCGTGGGATGACCCTTTATATAATTTAGACCTTCCTTTAAATCCGTAATTATTTTTTTCTTGCCTGTTGCTTTGTTCTTGGCCGAGGCCTGCGAGTTATAATTGTAATCAATAAATGATTCGCATACAGCTGAAACCAGAAATGATATACCGTTAATAATCACAAACAGTTCAATGTCGACAAAGGCAAAAATCAAGCCACCCAGCATCGGTGCTAACACACTTGACCCGGCTACCGCCATCTTAGTTATACTATTTATTTTTGTCAATGAATTCCTGGAAACCAACTGCGGCATTACTGCTTCAAAGCTGATTCCAAAGAAAGTAACAAAGATATTTGAAAAAAATGTTGACGCGTAAATAATCCACAGATCAAATTGAAAGAACTTCATCCATAGAAAGAGTCCAATAAACAGTATACCGTTAGCTATATCCATACTGACAATAATCTTTTTCTTATCGAGACGATCTACTATTGCCCCGGCAAATGGTGACAATATAATAACAGGTAATACCCCCAGGGCCAGAGTAGTAGCAAAGGAAACCCCTGATTGAGTGATCTTTAGCACGTGTAAACCGATGGCAAAGGAGTAGATAGCTGATCCAAAATACGAAAGAAAACTTCCAACTGAATAAAGTAGCATGTTCGAGAATTCACGTTTGTTCTTCATTTTAATTCACCTCTGCTAAAGCATAAGCCCTGGTGTTAAGGCAACATCAAGAGGCAATATAAATTAAAAATGGCCCCAAATATTAAAAAGATGGGGCCTACCCCACCTTTCATTATCTTGGGAACCGGATTCTCTAAACCCTTAAGCTCCTGGTTAAATACAGGCAATACATATACACCTTATCTTTTTTGCTGATCAAGGTCTCGTATTTACCGCAAAATGGCAGATATGAACTGCGGTATTGATTAATTTTGGTTAAACCTTTGGACTCATACAGAGTGTCAAAAAAGGCTTTACTCAAACTTTCCCGGTGCTGGCATGCCAAAGAATTGGTTGGGTCTATAGCCTCAAAAACCATATGCCCGATATATATCTCAATACACTGCTTTAAATGCCTCTCAAGACAGGTTATTAGAATCTCATCTACTTTTAACAAGTGAATAGATGTTGTTAAGGCCGATATAATATCAATACAATTGTCTTTTAAGGGCAAGAACCTGGCATCACAGGCTAGAAAAACAACCTTATGTTTAATACCAGACATTTCCAGGGCTTCTTTAATAAAATCTATCTTTTCTTTATACACATCATTGCAAATTAGCAAGCAGTCTTCGGACAGGGCCTGATAGATATTTCTGACAAAAATACCGTGGCCTGTACCCACATCCAGTATTACCTTACCTTGATAATTGTTCTCAGCAAATATATCAGATAACCAAATACTGGCCTTGTGCAGCTCATTGACATACCCAACGGGAGTTTCTTCTACATAGTTGGTGAAATCTATTTTGTATAGAGACTCTCCCAACTCCCTGGAGCTTTCAGCGACCACTATCCCCTCCTGAATAGGCAGCTGATAGCCACATTCACATAACAACTCTCCTTGAAACACCTGCCCCTTGATCAGTACAGAAGAATTAAGCTCCAGTTTACTGCTGCACTTTGGGCATTGAAAGAGGCTTAAAGCCTCCAGTGGAAAACCGATTGCCTGCCTGTTATATTTGGTGGATTCATTAATATCTCTGATTTTATCGTTTAACGATCCTACTATTTCAGATAAATGCCCGATTTCTTCTTGGAGACGCTGGACTTTATCCATATAGATGTTCTTTTTAAAGCTGTCCTCGTTATCGTATATCAGAGTAGTCATATTTTTATACAGGATAATCTTCTTTATCTCCATCAAGGAAAAGCCATGGGATTTCAATTCTAGTATCATCTTTAGATCATCTTCTGTTCTGATGTCAAAATCAAACTGACCGCCCTTTTTTAACGGGGTCAGCAGACCAATATTTATGTAATGCCGAACAGCATCAATTGTAATATTATATTTGCTGGCGATCTGTCCTATTTTCATTTTACCACCTTACTTTTCACACTATTTGTGACAAATGCATTGCTGAAATTAATACTGGAATATCGTATTATATAGATACCATACCAGTTTTACAGTGCTTATATTTACTATTCTATTATAATACTAACTACTCCACTGGTACCATCTACCTCTATCAAATCGCCATCTTTAATCATCTTTGTTGCTTCTCGCAAGTTGCTTACACAGGGAATTCCATACTCTCTAGCAATAATAGCTCCATGCTGTAGTAAACCTCCTACCTCTAGTACAACCCCTGATGCGTTAATAAAAATAGGGGTCCAGGCTGGCTCAGTTGCATGAGTTACCAATATCTCTCCCGGCAAAAGTGGTTTTTCATAAGGTGAGTTAAGCACTTTAGCCTTACCTCTTACTACCCCTGAAGAAATCGCTAGTCCCACTAATTCACCCTCTGCTCCTTTGCGGACAGGATAGAATATTTTCCCCCTACTATCGATATTTAAAGGCCATTGCTTAATATGTTTAACTCTCCTATAAGGCCTTAGATTAGACTCAATAGAGGGTAGCAGTTTTGCACTAATATCTTTTTGTGCTCTTGTTATTTCTGCTAAATGCAAGTCAAATACTTGCTCAACCCGCTCAAGCCTCCCCTCCCTAACTAGTTCATTCCCTATTTCTAGGGCAATAGCATGTAATCGCCCTATTAACATAGCTGTAAGGTATTTAGGGGTCTCTCTAAAACCAAACAAATTCTCATAGATATAAGCATTTTTTTCAAAGCTACTTAGTTTGTCCAGCTTTTTGGCTACTTCACGCAATTGTTTATAGGCCATTTGCTTCCTCACAATGGCTTTGTCAAGTTGGTTGTTTTCTATGTTTATATGGGTTAACTGTTGATATAAATCTGCTGGGTTATTATAAATGCGTGGTGTTGCAATATCAATCTCCTTGAACCCTCTATCGCCATATAGATACATATATTTATCATACTGCTGCATGAAATCTTTTGAATAAGATCTGTTATTTATTTTTCGTTCAAACTCGTCACAATCCTCTGTATCTTGCAACTCTGGTTCACGCGCTAGCTGAAGCAAATTCTTGCCCATAGCTGCTGTGGGATTACTGGCTAAATCCACACAAATAGTTGCAATTTCGCTCTCTAGTCCTGTATTGCGAAACATTTTCTTAATACGACCAATTGCTAGCTCACCTGGTACATACGCTACAGCATTTTTTATAATTGGCCTAAGGATATTGAAACCTTCGGCTACCAAATCGTTAAAAGGTTTGTTATTCTTCAGGCTTTTAATCTCAACAATTACCTGATCAGATAACTCTAAGTATTTAGTCCTCTGTTTTCGAGGATTTAGAATCATTTTGAGGATGGTTGGGATGGTTGCAAAGGCTATCTTGATCATTGCCTTTTTTGATTGCCTCATAGCTTTAGTAACTTTTAGGGCTTTATATTCAGGTATAATCTCATCTTTTCTATCTTTAATTGCTAAATCAACATTCCCAACAGTTACAATTGCCAGTTTACTTCCCATCCCCTTTAGCATATTAGATACATCAAAATACTGTTTACCATGTAAGTTTACCATATATCCACCTTCTCCAGCCGGCATCATTCCCTGTCCCTGAACAAGATCCATAACAATCGCCCAGATATCCAAACCCAATACCGATAACTGATCGCTAAAGCCCTGTGAACAGCCGATTATATCAACATAGAGCTTTTTTCTTTCTCCTGGTTTGGTCATTAACTCTGGGAATAACGGTATATAAGTGGTTATTGGTCTAACTTGCAACAAATACAACCTATTGCCTTCATATGCCCACTCTATGTCTACTGGAAATCCGTAGTGAGCTTCACATGCTAGTATTAATTCTACCACCTCAAATATTTGCTTATCTGATAAAGCGCTAGATTTAGGTCTTTTATTGTCACACTTTTCTATTTTAGCATTGTTTCTGAGCCATAAGCCATAAGATTTATCGGCTATAGCCTTATCAAGTATTTCCTTTTTTATCTTTTCAATTATATAAGTATCTGGAGTTACTCCACCACTAACTATTGCTTCCCCCAGCCCAAAACTGGCGTTGACAACTATTTCATCATAGCAGTTATTATGGGGGTTAAGGGAAAAACCAATACCACTTGTTTCTGATGCCAATTGCTTTTGTAGTATTATTGCTATACTCGTTGTCTCTATACTAGTATTATGCTGATTCTTGTACTCCATAACCCGGTAATCTAGCATCGATGCAAAGGCTTTTAAAATAGCCGGCTTTAAATTTTCTTTAGCGACTCCAAGATATGACTCATACATACCTGCAAAGCTTATATCTAGCAAATCCTCCTCAGGAGAGGATGAACGAACAGCAAAAATAGTTACTTCATCTAACTCATTTAAATATTTATTCAACTCCTTGTCCTGGCTCTCTGTGTATTCTAATTTAGCTGCTAGCTTCTTTAACTCATCGCATTTCTCCTTTGTAATTGCTCTGAGCAAATTAGACCATTGAGAGGTCTGCTTGATTTCATTTAACCATGATTCAAAGAAATCGGAAGATAATACTATACCTTCGGGAACAAGAAATCCTGCTTTAGTTGTTTCAATTAGAGCTTTACCTTTTCCGCCCACCTGCGATAACTTTGGGATATAACTTGATGCAAAGCTATATATCAGTTTCATTAGGTATCCTCCATTTCCATAGTTGTTAATGTATTTTTCACACTGAGCTTAAACAGGTCAATCTATGTCAGCTATTATTTAACTTTTTACTAAAACCTTTACATTCACTTCAGCTACACAAGTTAAAATATCCATAATTCAATTTTTACGGTAAAACTGTTCCCTCAGGAACTCAAGATAGTTATCCACTTCATTCATGATGAAATCAATATCTACTTTGTCACCGCTTAGCTTAAACTTTTTAAAAGCCTCCGTTGTTAGACCACTTATCACAAGTTCAGATACAGTTATCAACTTTTCTATATCTACATTTTCTCTAACCCTACTAAAATCTAAGTTGTAGTGATAGAATTTGTTTTTGATATTAGGTGAAATATTGGCAGTTTGGTGATACGGAGATAGACGCTCCATTTTACCCGCATGTTTATAAAAAAAATCCATTAAATAAGGGTAATTCTGAAACCTTTCCAATACCACTACCACACTTTGACGTAATCGATTGAAAAAGTCATTATCTTGCCAGTCGATATTTTTACCCAAATCATCTGTAAGAATCTTTATCGAAAAATACACCAGGAAGTCAAACAGCTCTTTTTTATCCTTAAAATAATGATAAAAAACTCCCTTGGACAAGCCTGCCCGCTTAATAATATTATTCAGAGATGCTTTGGCATAGTCGCAGCTTCCAAATTCCTCATAGGCTGAGTTTACTATCTTGAAAGTTTTCTCATTTTCAATATTTATGTGATCATATCTGTCTGTCATATTATTTATCCTTCTTTGATTTGCTCTTAGACCATTTCGGTCTAATAACAATATACACCATAATCAAGAAAATGTAAACATTTTTAGACCATTTCAGTCTAATTTATTTAAAGGAGTTTTTTTAAAACACACCCAGATTTACCCTCTGCTATTTCAGTGTACAGCAGTTTTTTGAAATATACCCGTTGGATGTTTAAAGCGCTCAAAAGATTGCTTATAGCAAATCGTTGCCTTATAACCTTGCAATAATAAATGGACTGGCCTCTCCAGGCCAGCCCGTTTATATTTTACAGCTTAAATTTATTCTGAATTACTTTTTCAACCAGTTTATCAGGCAAAAATCTGCTGATCAGGGTTAGTAGTCTAGCCTGATTGCCGACAGCATAAAATGGCCGGGGATTGTTAATCTCCATTATATCGGCAATCCTCTGAGCAATATGCTTGGGATTTGTGCCGCTATCGATATTACTGTCCCTGATTTGTTTTACTCTGTTTAAACCCTGGCTGTAAGCCGATTCAGAACTGCTTATTTTTTCCTGATAGATTTTAGTGCTGACAAATGTCGGAGCAATGGTAATGGCATCAATACCAAAACGCCGGACCTCAGCTCTCAGCCCTTTGGTCAGGGTTTCCATGGCAGCCTTGCTGGCAGCATAAATAGCTGAAAAAGGCACCGGCAAGCGGCTGGCAAAAGAGGTTATGTTTAAGATTTTTCCAGTGCCGCGCTCCCGCATTTTAGGCAATACTGCTTTAATCAACCGGGCATGTCCAAAAAAATTGAGTTCAAACTGTTCTCTGATTTTAGCCATCGAGACATCTTCAACCGCTCCCATTTGACTGGCTCCGGCATTATTAATCAGCACATCAAGATAATCCAGCTGATCGATCAATTCCTCAATACTTTCAGCTGATAACAGATCCAGAGCTAACCAGCTCACCTGCTGCAAATCAGCATCTTTGATGCCTTCAGGATGACGTGAGGTGCCGATTACCTGATATCCTCGGTTCAATAACTCAACAGCCAGCGCCCGGCCAATTCCCCGGGATGCCCCTGTTATTAAAACTGTTTTTGTTTTATTTTGTTTACCGATCACCATAGATTTTTTTCATATCGTCTTCGTTCATGCTTAGATCGAGTTTGAGATCCTCTTTAAGAGATTTAAATGCACTTATTGTTTTAGCCACATGCTCCTCAGTGTGAGAGGCGGTAGGAATCATTCTAAACATTATAAATCCTTTGGGTATTACCGGGTACATAACTCCGGTCACAAAAACCCCGTTTTCACGCAGGTGCTTGACCCAGTTCATGGCTGCACTCATATCTCCCTGGGGAACGAATACCGGAACGATAGGTGATTCTACTTTACCCACAAAAAATCCTAAATCTCTGAGGCCTGTAGAAAGCTTGGTTGATATCTCAAACAACCTGGCTCTTCTTTCATGACCATTTCTGATAAAATCTAAAGCTTTCATTAAGCTTTTGACGTAGACCATCGGCAGACTTTTTGCAAAAACCTGGGTTCGGGCATTGTAGCGCATCCATTCTACAGCATCCTTTCGGGCCGCAGTAAAACCGCCTATTGAAGCAAAAGCTTTGGCAAAAGTCCCAAAATACAAATCTATTTTATCCTGCACATTAAAATGTTCACCAGCGCCTCGGCCATGAGCCCCCATAACTCCAATGCCGTGGGCATCGTCAACAAATAGCCTAGCTTCATAACGATCTTTTAACTCACATATTTCATCCAACTTGGCAATATCACCAGTCATTCCGTAGACACCCTCAGTGAGGATCAGGACACCTTTCTTCCTGATGTTATTGACCCGTTTTAACAGGTTCTCCAAACTATTCATGTCATTATGGCGGAAAACTCGAATATTTTTACGATCTGATACTGCACTCATAGCTGCGTCAACAATTGAAGCATGCGCTAATTTATCTATAACTATGATGTCATCCTTTTCGATCATGGAGGCGATGGTTCCAATTACTCCTAAATAACCAAAATTAAACAGAATAGCATCCTCTTTTTGAACATAATCAGCCAGTTGCCTCTCTAATTCAATGTGGTGCCTAGTGTTACCGCTCATCATTCGCGAACCCATCGGGCCGCTTAAGCCCCACTCGGCGATGGTCTGCCGGGCAATCTCCTTTATCTCTTCATTCTCAGATAAACCAAGATAATTATTAACTGACCACATAATATGATCTTTACCATTGAACTTCATTACTGTGCCGGGAATTGACTCCATCACCGGCATTGTAAAATAGCGGTCGCCCTGAGCTCTAAACTGGCCGAAATAGCCTTCACTGGATTTACATTTTTCAAAGATATCAATATAAGTCATCATCTGCGCCCCTTTTAAATTTAATATTACTAAATTGTGTTGAAATAACAATATTTTATTTCATATTGTCTATAATCTTAACTCAATGATATTTGGCTTTTGTTAAAGCACAGTTAAATTTTTCTTAACAATCCCCAATATCAATCCTTCACCCGCTTCCAGGCTAAAGTATTCAGCATCCATTTGGGCAAAGGCTTGTCAGGCTTGCGGTTTTTAAGGTGAATATACCAGCCGATACCCTTTAAGATTGGTACTTTGTGGGTTTCAACAAACTCTATTAAGGTACCATTAGGATCCTCGGTATAGCTGAAGTGGCCCGCCGCCTGCCCCATATCAAAGGTGCCGCTTTTGTCAAGATAAGCTTCAGGATTACTGTCTACTGTAAAGGGATAGCCATATTCACTGCAGATATTCTTAAGGCTCTCCATACCCTGTATATCATAACACAAATGAATGAAACCCAGATCACCCCATAACCTGTTCTCAAAGATCTTCCTCGGCTTTCTGTCAATGACCTTGATCAGTTCAATAACGCTCTGGCCCAGGATTTTAGAGAATGGTCCCTGGCGCTGTTGGCTGTGAGTTAACAACACCCGCCGCAGCTGATATTGACCGCCAGGCAGAGCATTAAGATCATCAAAGTAATCCGTTTCATCGTAGAGGACCTGATCATAGCCTAAGATATTGTTGTAAAAATTAAGAGATTTGCTCATATCCTCAACACCGATAATCACCCCAAAAGCCCCTCCTGTACTGGCAGAAGTTTTTTGGAACACCTGGTCTGAGGCAGTTACCTGAAACATATTACCGTAAGGATCCTCAAGAAAAAAATGTCCATTGCCGGCCGGATCAGCTACTAATTCTCCCAGAATATTGAGGCCTGCTTTTTTAAACGAAAGATAAGCGTCCGCTACATTTTGAGCTTTCACTTTGACAACATTTATTCCCAAGTCCCCTGCTAAAATATTAAAATCTGCTGGCTGCGGCTGGCGAGATGTATACTGCCAAATCTCGAAGCCACCACCACCCTGCATATTAGTAGCCAAAATAGCATGCCGGTCCTGAGGTTGACCGGCTGTGTAGCGTAACATCAGTTCTGCTGTTCCCGCGTCTTCAAATATGGGCACATCAAAACCTAAGTATTTTCGATACCAGCTAAAGGCACTCTGCACGTCTTTTACTCCAATACCTATTTGTTGAATACCGCTGATATAAACCATGTACTTCCTCCAGAAATTTCTTTTATCCAATATTTTTTCTGATATTTTAATACTATATCTGTTAATTCATATCCTTCTTTATAATAATAAATTATTTGATATTTCTCTAATTATTTATTACTGAACCGGGTTATAACCAATTTCAATCCTCACTTGATTTTGTATAAACATCTGCTCAACACCTCTCAGTGACAATTACTGGGCGGAAAAGGATTGCTGTTGATCATCAAGTCTACGTAACTGACCATTTCATCAATGGTAACAGGCATATTATTTTTATACCACCAGCTGACCAACGCTATTAATGCCCCGGCATAGAAATTTGCTACAATAGTTATTGGCACCGCATGCTTTGCACCCAGATTTTCATTATGCTTTAGCTTTCTTTTAATATCTTCAGCAACCAATTTGTGAATGATAGAACTAACAGAATTGATCTCACTGCTGAATAACAGGGAATGCAGCCTTCTGTTGCTCGAGATGTTTTCCAATACCTTTCTGAGAATATTCATATAGTATTCCCGGGGGTCATCACCCTCAAGGTCGGCTAAACCCTCTTTATCGAATCGCTTTTGAGTCTCTTGTATGCCGTACATCAGCAGACTGTACTTATCCTCAAAGTGTTTATAAAAAGTAGTTCTGTGAACCATAGCCCTTTCACAGATATCTGTAACCGATATCTTGTCAAAGGACTGATTCTGCAGCATATCTAAAAGAGCATCAAGCAACAATTTATGGGTTCTTCTCACTCTTAAGTCCCCTTTATTCAACTCTTTTTTCTTCACAATTTCCCCCTTGCAATATTTAAAACTACCTAAAGTATAATATATTATTCTACAACAGTAAATTAAAATATACTGCTGTAGAATAATTTGCTCAATTACTGCGCTGAAGTGTTGTAGCAACATCAAGTATTACTTTTACCATATAACGTACATTCGCTTGAAGGGACTATTTCTTAATTAATAAATACATAAAATATGGCGCCCCGATCAAAGCAACCATAATACCAGCTGGAATTCCGTCAGGCTCAACCAGATGCCGTCCCAGGGTGCTGGCAAATAATAGGAGCCAGCCGCCAATTAAGATAGCAACGGGTATAAACTGCTGATTCCTTTTTCCAATCAATGCTTTGGCCAGGTGAGGGGCCATCAGGCCAATAAAAGAGATGCCCCCGGTAACAGAGACAGCAGCAGCAGCTAACGCAACAGCGGTTAATAACAGTTTAATTCGTTCCCGACCCACGGCAATACCCACCCCAATCGCTGTTGGCTCACCCAGGCTCAGAATATTTAACTGATTTGCTTTGTATAGCGTAAAAGGAATTAGTAAAATCAGCCAGGGCAGTATCGCCCAGATAAACGGCCAATCGGCCCCCCAAATACTACCTGACAGCCAACTGGCTATAAAACTCACTTTGGTACGGTCGCTAATTGAAATAAGGACAATCATCATCCCGGAAAGCGCTGCAGAACACCCTACCCCGGTTAAAATCAGTCGAACAGGCTGTAATCCTTCCTGGCGGTGGTAGGCAAAAAAATAGATCCCTGCCAAAGTGGCAAGAGCCCCGACAAAGGCGACGACAGGCAGTAAATAAGCAAAGGTACCCACATTAATTGGAAAAAATAAAAAGAAAACTGTAATAGCCACCCCGGCTCCGGAGTTAATACCGATCAGGCCAGGATCAGCTAAATCGTTACGGGTAATGCCTTGCAGGATTGCCCCGGACAAAGCCAGAGACATGCCTGCCAGCAATGTAACAATCATTCGGGGCAGCCGAATAGAATATAAAACAAACTCCTCTTTAAAAGTCCCTCGACCTAGAAGGGTGGGCAGTAATCTGTTATAAGATAGTGACGAATAACCTAAACCCATCCCAACAATAAAGGTAACAGCAATCAGTAACAGCAAAAAGTAAATAATCTTGCGCTGTTTTTTAATCAGAGCTGGTTGAATCATGAGAATGCCTTACCTCCTTTCCGTACAA
>JANQLZ010000049.1 GCA_028280325.1 Bacillota bacterium | reverse complement strand
CCCCCTACAGCGAAATTCGTCGAAGGCGTAACCCATCAAATAACCTCCAAGACAAATTTCAACACCTTGTGCAAATGTGTAGTAATATAATCAAATTACAAAAATTGTATTCTGATGGCAGAGGGGTTGAAATAGTTGAGGCAAGTGAATTCTGCATTTAATTACCAGGCTTCAATTAAAAAAGTTATAAATCGCTTTTCAGCTATTTTCAACAATAGTAACAGGATAGCTGTTCTTTCATGGACCGATATAATAATCTTTATCGCAGCAGTTTTTGTAGCTAGAAATGACGGAGTAATTGGAGTGGTAGGGGTGGCACCTGCCCTGTGGGCAGCCTTAAACCTGCTTAAATATAAACACAGATTAGTTCTGATCCTGGCCATGACTGTAGGTATTGGCAGTACGGGTAACAGTAAGGCGCTGCTCAGTTTATGGCTGTTTGCCTTGGGCTATCTTTTGTTAAACCTGATTAACAGAAAAGGCCAGACTGTCATCAACAAGAGTATTATTATCCTTGTTGCTGTTGCCGGAGCTTACAGTTTTCGGCTCGCTGGCAATTTTAACCTCTTTAAGCTGGCATCTTATACGATAACGACCTTACTCTTAACCCAAATCTACTATGTAGCTCTAAGCGGTAAACTACTGCAGATAACCAAATACAGTAATAATGACTGGGGTTTAATGTGCAAAATTATACTTTTGGCAACTGCCGTCAGTGGGATCGGGCCTGTATCAATAGGCACGCTGTCAGTGTTAAACATTGCTGTGAATTTCAGCATTATGATTATGGCTGCTTCCGGATCCTATCCTGCTGCGTTAACAGGCATAGTTGTCGGCAGCAATTTGTTGTCAGGCACCTTTTTGCCGATCCAGGCTGGACAAGCCTGCTTCACCGGTTTTGTGTTGGGTATCAGCAGGTCATATTCGAAATTAGTATTTATCTTAACGGCAGTGGCTGCTAATCTGTTATGGCTGTGGCAAAGCAGCTTCTCGAATATCAGAATTGCCATGCTGGAGGTGCTTATTTCTTTAGCTCTATGGGCATTAGTACAAAGGATATTGCCTGGCCAAGAGTATGATGGGACTAAAGTTGATAAAATTGTCTCTGATCGGCCAAAGCCGGAAAAAGATCAGGGCTGGGACCAGATTGCCAAGGTCTGTGATGAGATAGCCGTTGTTTTAGGTAGTGGGGAGTATCAGCCGATAGAAAACACTCATTTACAGCAGATTGTGGAGTGGACCGGGGTTTCTCTGTGCCAGGATTGTGTTAATTACTATAAGTGTTGGTCTGAAGACCTTTTTATGACGTACCATCGCTGGAAAGCATTGCTGCAAAGTATGGAGCAGGACCATAGCGAGCCGGTCTATATTGAGCATGTTTTACCAGCTTACTGTCACAGGAAAGAGCAGTTGCAAAGCCTGTTCACTAATCATTTGGATCTGATTAGGCTGGAACTGTTTTGGAGAAACAGGTTGCATGAGTGCAATTCACTGGCAGTAGAACGGTTAAATGATTTTTCAGACATGGCCAGAGCGATAGCTTCCGGTTCTACCCAAAAAAAGGAACTGGAAAAAGATCTTAAGCAAAAGATTACAGAAGTATTGCGGGAAACAGGCATTAAAACTAAACACTTGGATTTAAGCTGCGCCAGTTATAAGAGACAGGTTAATATCGATATGGCAGCCTGTTATGACTATAAAGCCTGCTCCAACCTGATAATCCCGGCCCTAAGCCAGATAATTGGGGGCGATCTGTATAATAGCAAATACAAATGTTCAAAACATACCAAGGAATTAAATTGCAGTTGTCAGTTAGAGTACCGGCCGGTTGTAAAAATTAACTATGGTGCTGCTGGCAGGACCTCGAATGATATTTCTGGCGATACATATTGGATAGACAGTTTAGCTGATGGTAGATTTATTGCACTGTTGAGCGATGGCATGGGAAGTGGAACTTCGGCTCGCAGAGAAAGTGAGTATGCCATAGAACTACTCAAAAAACTGCTGGAGACAGGTCTCGATATTAAGAGCTTGATTAAATTACTCAATACTGCTTTGGCTTTAGGAATAAAAAAGGATTCATTTGTAACTATTGATGGTGTTATTATTGACTGCTTTCATCAGCGAGCTCAGCTAATTAAAATCGGGGCCAGCTATACTTGTTTAAAACGTGGCTCGAACGTTAAAATATGGAGATCGTCAACTCTGCCTGTCGGGGTTTTCCCTGAGATAGATATCGATCAGTTTGAAATAGATTTATTGCCCGGAGACATTATAGTGATGCTTTCAGATGGGATAGTGGATAATCAGCGGGATTTAATAGACATCGAAAAGTGGCTGACCAATTTGGTCAGAGAGCTGCCCAGCAGAAAGCCCAGTGAAACCGCTGAGTATATTTTAGAGTTGGCTGATCAGCACAGCAAGATAGAGATAAAAGATGATATGACAGCAATTGTCATTGAAGTAATATAATAAGCTTTGGCGCCTTATTTACTAAGGTCACTGTTATGATACTGTAACAGGATAACTTATACTCCGTTGATAGCTCATTCCTCCATATTTGGCACCATTAGGGTGCCATTTTTTTTGCAATAAGTTATGTATTGATTTAGTATTGTAAAGTCGATAATATAGTACTAAGTAAAGAGGTGAGAGAATGCCTGTTAACAAGATAGATTTGTATGTCCATGAGTTAGCTGAATTGTACCGCTGGCCTGATCAAGGTACGTTGCTGGTGGCTATCAGTGGTGGTCCCGATTCTACATGCGCGATGCGTTTGATGCATGAGGTAGCTTTGGTAAAGGGATTTAACCTGCATTTCGCCCATCTGGATCACTGCCTGCGGGGATCTGAATCCGCTGAAGACGCTCGTTTTGTAGAGCAACTTGCTCACCAGTATAGTTGGGAGTGTACTGTTAAAAAGGTTAATATCAGGCAGCTACACGATGAAGAAAGAGGATCGCTGCAACAGACCTGCCGCCTGGTCAGGCAGGATTTTCTAAATCATGTTGCCAGTCATGTCAGGGCCTTTGGTGTTGTTCTGGGGCATAATAAGGGAGATCAGGCTGAAACGGTGCTGCAGCATTTAATCCGAGGCAGTGGGCTGGCAGGCTTGACAGGCATGAGCATGATAGAAAAAAGCGAAACAGGCTTAGTGACGGTACGGCCGTTGCTGGGGAAAACCAGGTCAGAGGTTCTGGAGATTTTAGAACATTACCAAATGTCATATCGTCGTGATCCCTCAAATGAAACCGATAAATATCAGCGGAATCATATTCGACACCACTTGATACCGTTTATTGAGCAGCATTACAATCCCCAGATTGTTAACAGGCTGGCTGATATGGCAGATATTTTGAGAGAAGATGAAAAATTTTTGGAGAGCCAGTCTTTAAAATTGGCTGAAAAAGCTGTGACAAAAAAACAGGATGCAGTTGTCATAGATTGTAATTTGCTAAAGAATCAATCGCAGTCTTTAGCTGTCAGGGTTATGAGATATGCTTACAGGCTGTTACGAGGCAGTACTGAGAATTTGACTTTTGAGCACAGTATCAAGCTCCTGAAGCTGCTGGATTCAAGGCATGGAGACAGAGTTTCACTGCCTGATAATATTGACTGTGAAAAAATATATGGGGAACTGTACTGTTATTATAAACAGATTTGGGACAAGGCTTTAGACAAAATTGAGAACCAGACCGTTTCAATCGACCAGGAGATCTGTCTGTCAGAAAAATTAAAGCTGAGGGTGACACTTGAAGACTATCCAGGCACCAGGACATATTTCAAAAGTGATCTGAACGAGGCCTGCTTTGACTATTCCCAGGTAGAACTGCCGCTTACTGTCAGGTCCAGAGAAGATGGAGACAGATTTTATCCAGATGGAGTACCAGGCAGTAAAAAACTGAAGGATTTCTTTATAGACAGAAAAATTCCTAAAAAATTAAGAGACAAATGTGTTTTATTGGTAGACAATAGTGGTAAAATACTTTGGATAGCGGGAATAAGAAGAAGCCGATATGCAAAAATATCACAGCAGACAGAGAAAATTTTGGTATGTAGGATAATGGAGGGGCAATAGTTGGACAATAATATTAAATATGTAATGTATGGCGCAGAGGAAATTGAGAGAAAGGTGAAAGAAATCGCACGGCAGATCAGTCATGACTATCAAGGCAAAGAAGTCTTGCTGGTTTGTGTTCTGAAAGGCTCAATAATATTTACTGCTGATTTATTACGGTATATTTCTGTTCCGGTTAAGATGGATACTATTGCCGTCAGCAGCTATGGAAATGCAACTGAATCCAGCGGAGTCGTTCGTTTGTTGAAGGACTTGGACGAGGCTATTAAAGATGTTCATGTTCTAATTGTAGAAGATATTATCGATAGTGGCTTAACACTGGAATATTTAATAAACATGTTAAAACAGCGCCAGCCGGCCTCAGTCAAGGTGTGTGCCCTGCTGGATAAACGGGAGAGAAGAAAGAACAATATTATTGCCGACTACACCGGATTTATCATACCCAATGAGTTTGTGATTGGCTATGGCATGGACTATAATGAAGATTATCGACAGTTACCTTATATTGGGGTGTTGAAACCAGAGGTGTATCAATAAAACTATAAAGCGTTTGAACTTGTAATTGTATGCATTAAAAACGTATGTTACAATAAAAAGTGATTTTTTTGGCAGCAGAGAGGAGGCCAACGTGGTTGAATAGACGTGTACGTACAGCCAGTGTTTATATATTACTAATTGTAATAGCATTTTCTCTAATTAGTTATTTCTCAAGAAATGATGAGGAGATCGCTAAGCCTGATTTAATGACCTTTCAAAAGCAGGTAGAAAGTGGCATGGTGAGCTCTTTAGTAGTTGAAGGGAATAATGGCAAGGGTGAATACATCGACGGGGCCAAGTTTGAAATATATTTGCCGGCTGAGGATGATGAACTGCGGGCGATACTAAAAGCCCATATTCCCGATTTAAAATATCAGCCGATTCCAACTGCCCCCTGGTGGACAGCAATTTTATCCTATGTGATACCATTTGCACTGTTCTTGGGGATATGGTTTTTCTTTTTTAATCAGACTCAAGGCGGAGGCAACCGAGCCATGTCGTTTGGCAAAAGCAGGGCTAAACTGCATGAAGCTAATAAGCGGCCGGTAACCTTCGAAGATGTAGCCGGTTATGAAGAGGTAAAAGAAGAGCTAATAGAGCTTGTTGAATTTCTCAAAAACCCACGTCGCTTTATTCAAATGGGAGCCAGGATTCCCAAGGGCGTGCTGTTATTTGGACCTCCTGGTACTGGCAAAACATATATGGCAAGGGCTGTTGCCGGAGAAGCCGGGGTGCCGTTTTTCAGTATCAGTGGATCAGACTTTGTAGAGATGTTTGTCGGGGTAGGTGCTTCCAGGGTTCGCGATATGTTTGAGAATGCCAAGCGCAATTCACCCTGTATTCTGTTTATTGATGAAATAGATGCTGTCGGCCGTCATCGAGGTGCTGGTTTAGGCGGAGGACACGATGAGCGTGAGCAAACTCTTAACCAGCTGCTTGTTGAAATGGACGGTTTTGATATTAACGAGAGCGTAATTGTCATGGCTGCAACCAACCGACCCGATATCCTGGATCCGGCTCTGCTCAGACCCGGTCGATTTGATAGACAGGTTATTGTCGGCAAGCCCAATATAAAAGAGCGAGAAGCGATTCTAAAGGTGCATGCCAGAGGAAAGCCTTTGGCCGAGGATGTAAATCTGCGAATTTTAGCCAGGAGCACCCCTGGATTTACAGCTGCCGATTTAGAAAACATTCTCAATGAAGGCGCCCTGTTAGCTGCCAGACATCATCGAAATTTAATTGAGATGACCGATATGGAGGAGGCTATTAACCGTACTTTGGCTGGGCCAGCCAAAAAGGCCAGGGTCGACAGTGAAAGATCCCGGAGAATAGCTGCCTATCATGAAGCCGGTCATGCGCTGGTGGGGCATTATCTGCCTCATATGGATCCGATTCATACAGTAACGATTATTCCGCGTGGAGCTGCAGGGGGTTTTACAGCTGCCCTTCCTAAGGAAGACACCAACTACTATAGTCGGACAGAAATGATAGAGAGAATATCCTTTGCTTTAGGCGGCAGAATCGCTGAGCAAGTAATTTTTGATGATATAACAACAGGTGCCAGTAATGATATTAAACAGGTCAGTGCTATTGCTCGCAGCATGGTGACGGAGTACGGTATGAGCTCAAAACTGGGCCCGATATCGTTCGGACATAAAAGCGGTGAGGTTTTCTTAGGCAGAGACATTGCTAAAGAACATAATTATAGTGATAATATAGCTTCTTTAATTGATCAGGAGGTTCATAATATTATTAATCTTGGCTATAAACAGGCTGAAAAGGTGATTAAGGACCATATTGATCAATTGCATGCCATTGCCAAAGAACTGCTTGACAAAGAAACCTTAAAATCAGACGAGTTCCTGACCCTTGTCGGAGAAAGACCTAAAATAGAGAGTAAATATTATAAAGATATGTAAAAAAAGCCGGAAGGCTTTTTTTATTGCTAACCTTTAGCATTTGACCTGCTGTATCGCTATAGGGAGTTTGTCAGGCTATTGTTAAGCAGGTTCAGTTTCAGAGTAATAATATTTGCCAATCAAAAATATGGTGTCTAAATTTATTCTTGATAGGATATTCTGATATAATATGGTTGAGCAAATTAGCATGATAATCAACAGTTGGTAATAGTAGCAGGTTTGCTAAGGCAAACGTAATCAATTACTATGTAATTGGCTGAATGACCATGACCAACAATACAGTGAGGTGAGCTTATGGACAGCACTATACTGTCTCTGAAATATACTACAGTTGAGGTGAATGGAGATACATATGCCCGGATACCTATTAAAACACATTTAATTTCACCCGAAGATAATATTGTCGATGTGGTAGTTAAATACACCGATAATATTTTAAAAAGTAGCGATATTGTATTTGTCAGCGAGAAAGCAACTGCAGCCAGCCAGGGAAGGGCCTATTACCTGTCAGAAATAAAGCCCGGCTGGTGGGCGAAGTTTCTGTCAAGATATGTTAAGAAAGTTCCCTATGGTATTGGTTTAGGCTGTCCCTATACAATGGAGATGGCCATCAGAGAATGTGGCCTGTTCAGGATTTTACTGGCTGCAGCTGTTCATATGTTTAGTAAATATGTTTTACGTCGTGAAGGTGATTTTTATCGAGTTGCTGGAATGCAGGCAGCTTTAATAGATGGGCCGGTTGAGTATGCTATCCCTCCATTTAATCAAATGGTAGTTTTAGGGCCTAAAGATCCGGAAGGCATCGCTCAACAGATAGCTGAGGCAGTAGAAGCAAAGGCCTGTATTGTAGATGTCAATGATATTGGTGGTGCTTGGGTGATTGGGGCCTCCCCCGATGTCGATAGAAAAAAAGTGGAACAGATTATCAATGATAATCCATTAGGACAAACTGATGAGCAGACCCCGATGGGAATAATTAGAAAAATAAAATGAGGTGAAATTGTATTTTGCCAGAAAACAAAATGTTATGGTGTGGATCATGGTACCTGGTCGGCGTTCTTATCGGCATAATCATTGTTTTAATAATAAATTTGTTTACTTAAAATGTTTTATCGGCAATCTGCAAATGTTATAATAGCACTTGCAGGTTGTTGTCACAATCAGCAAAACCGGTGTTCAGGTATTAATAAGGAGGATTGAATGAATGAAAAGTGATGTTCAAATTGCCCAAGAAGCAAAAATGCAGCCGATAGTTGATATAGCTGCTAAACTGGGCATTGAGCCGGATGAGTTGCAATTATACGGTAATTATAAGGCTAAAGTTGATACGAAATTATGGGATAGAGTTAAAGACAATCCAGATGCAAAAATAATATTGGTGACTGCCATTAATCCTACTCCGGCTGGAGAAGGCAAAACAACAACCACAGTCGGCTTGGGACAAGCCTTGACCAAACTCGGTAAGAAAACTGTAATGGCTCTTCGTGAACCATCTCTGGGGCCTTGCATGGGAGTAAAAGGCGGTGCAGCTGGTGGAGGCTATTCACAGGTAGTTCCTATGGAAGATATCAATCTCCAGTTTACAGGTGATATTCCTTCAATTCAAACTGCCCACAACCTCTTGTGTGCTTTAGTTGATAATCATCTGTATCATGGTAATGAATTAAATATTGATACTCGACGTATTGTTATTCGCAGGGTTATGGATATGAATGAACGCGCTTTGCGCAGTATAGTTGTCGGTCTCAATGGCAATGGTGTACCAAGAGAAGACGGCTTTGATATTACTGTAGCATCTGAGGTTATGGCCATATTCTGTCTGGCAACTGATCTGGCAGATTTGAAACAGCGTTTGAGCAAAATGATCGTCGCTTTCAACAAAGACGGGGAGCCGGTTACCTGTGGGGATTTAAATGCCCAGGGAGCTATGGCTTTATTGTTAAAGGATGCCATCAAACCAAACCTTGTTCAAACACTTGAGCATGTACCTGTATTTATCCACGGTGGCCCATTTGCTAATATCGCTCATGGCTGCAACAGTGTCATGGCCTCACGCTTTGGGGTAAAGCTGGCCGATTATTTTGTCACTGAAGCTGGTTTTGGTGCAGACTTAGGTGCTGAGAAATTCTTTGATATAAAATGCCGTTTTACAGGATTTAAACCTGATGCTGTAGTCTTGGTGGCTACTATTAGAGCTCTAAAAATGAACGGCGGAGTTAAAAAGCAAGATCTTGGCTCAGAGAATTTAGAGGCATTAGGAAATGGTTTTGTTAACCTTGCCCGACATATTGAGAATATTAAAAAGTTCGGTATTAAACCTGTTGTGGCAATTAATAGATTCCCAACTGACACTGAGGCAGAATTAAAGCTTCTTGAAGATAAATGTAATGAATACGGCGCAAGTGTAGCCTTATCTGAAGTATTTGCTAAAGGTGGAGAAGGCGGCATTGAGCTAGGTAAAAAGGTTATAGAAGTAATTGAAGCTGGCGAAGCTGATTTCAATGTATTATATCCTAATGAGTTGCCATTACGCAAAAAGATCGAAACCGTTGCTAAAGAAATCTATAGAGCTAAAAAGGTTGTCCTAAGTAGAAAAGTACGACGCAAGCTCAAAAATTATGAGGCAATGGGATATGGACACTTCCCGGTTTGCATGGCAAAAACACAGTATTCATTCTCTGATGATCCTAAAAAATTAGGTGCTCCTGAAGGATTTACTCTAACCATTAGAGATGTCAGAGTATCAGCTGGCGCAGGTTTTGTCGTAGCTTTAGCTGGTGACATTATGACAATGCCAGGGCTACCAAAGAAGCCGGCAGCTGAGAACATGGATATTAAGGATGATGGGACTATAGTAGGCCTATTTTAGGGTTATTGCTTCTTTCCACGGAGGCTTCCATAATCAACGCTATCTTGGCGTCATACGAGAAAATCTGCTAAAAGATATACTACTCGTATTATCTTTATATCAGATTTTCTCTTTTCCTTAAGCTAGCGTCAATTCTGAAAGCCACGTTATGCCTCTACGTTTCGTCATTTAGGGGTTATTGCTTCTTTCCACGGAGACTTACAGAATCATACTCATCTCTGCGTCACACGAAGAAATTTTCTCAAAGATATACTAGTTGTATTATCCTTGCAGAAAATTTCTTCTATTCCTTGATCTGAGCATAATTCTGTAAGCCACGTTATGCCTTGCTTTTCGTCGTTTAGGGGTTATTGCTTCTTTCCGCGGAGGATTTCATAATCATACCCATCTACTGCGATTATACTTTGTTTTTTTGAGGTAAGTGCTTTTGTTCCAAAACACTTTGTCATACGAAGAAATTTTCTCAAGGATATACTGACTCGTACTATCCTTGCAGAAAATTTTTTCTATTCCTTATCTCTCCTTAATTTATGATTATATTATATCTCAATTAAGTAGTCGTTAACTTTTATGTTGTCCGTTTTTTATTCTAGTACCATTAAATGTAATACTAATTTCAATAACCTTAATCCGTTTTAATCCAACTTCAATTAACACCAAAAAGGGCAGGCCTGGAAGCCTGCCTCTACAGTATTCAGTAGTCAACAACTTAGAAAACAATCGTTCAGGTAATAGCCCAATAACTGCCTAACCATTGCCAACCAATCGACCTACAACTGCCAAACTATGAAAAAAACAATCATTCAGCTATTGTTTCAGCCAATCGTCAACTGATAAAGGCTTTAGCCAAGGTCAAAGAAACGATCACTGCCGTTGAAGCGATAAAGACATTATTGGTTCTCAGAACTAATACGCTGATTATCAGAAAGTACAGCGGAACAAATATTAAAGAGTTTAACAGGGTAATATGTAGTGGGGCCCCGATGTATAGCAGCAGACCGCAAACTGCAATTATTACAAAGGCAAATACAATTATCCAAGATTTTTTGGTAGAGTAGTAGCGCTCAAGTTCATAAAAGAAATACCCAAAAACCAGGAAGCAGATCCAGAGAGTAGGAGCCCAGACCAAACACAGGGTATCACTCAGCCATAAGTGGAGTGGCTTGAAAAAGTTTGGGATCGACATTGCACCCAGGATAAATAAAATAATCCCCAATATTAAGGACAGCGGCAGATACTTCAGGTAATTGTCTAATTTAACCCTTAAATATCCGGCATAAATAGCTTTCCTGACAGTCAAATAATAAATAGAACTGCAAAGAGCTATAACCAAAAAAGCTCCATTCAGATATGCATTTTTGGATAGATAACTCAGCCCTAACCACGAGGCAATTAATATTAGAAGGTATAATCTAAAAAACCTGGGTGAGGGTCTGAAAACAAACAGCTTTTCGCTATCCCCGGCATCTTGGCGCCGATTAGTCAATAACAGGATGAAACCCAGTACAGTCAGATAAAGCATAATGTATCCGACACTGGTCAACAGGAAACTAGCTGACCTGATCGGAGACTGGTTGCCGACTGTAATTGTAGTTGGATTAGTACCATTACTGTCAAGCAGCATAATTGAGCTGTAGCTATCGGGAAGAGAGAAATACTTATTCCCGGCCGGGGTGACAATAAAGGGCATAATTTTAAGCAGGTTCGGCAGAGAGTACTTTGCTTTTGCTGCATAGACGCTTTCTTCACTTGTTTGTAGGTAAAGCTGGCTCATCAAAGTGTAGTACATATTTGAGGGGAGAATAAGGAAACATTCTTTTGTTTCAATTCTCCTGTTTTGGGTGTCAACATAACCATTGCCGTAAATGGCAACCGCTATCGGCTTTTTGTCTTTAAAAATGGACACCAGATGGCCACCATCCGGAAAGGATAGGTTATGGCTATCGTCCAGGCTAAAGTTTAAGTCTGTAAAGTGGCAGGGCGTATCCAAGTATATCTGTGATGAAAAGTGGCCGGTTTCGGTAATGGGCAGTAATAGTATTGTTGAACCGGAGACCAGCAGTAACAGTGTAATCCCGATAATGCCGAAAATTTGTCTAAGTGATAATATCCTCTGTAATTGCAATGTTCCTCTCCTTACTTTCGTTGTAAATGAAGATTCGCTGCCAGAATCTTTTTTCCTGCCATTACAATGCTCTTATCATTGACTTTACCTTTGGGTATGCTAAAATGTTTTGTTGCAGGGACTATTTAAAGAAAATTGAAGGTGGAGATTATGGAGCAAACAATGCTTGATCAGTTTTACAAAAAAATAAATAAACTTAAAACTGAAAAAAACGCAGTTATTTTAGCGCATTATTATCAACGCCCAGAGATACAGGATATTGCTGATTACGTTGGAGATTCACTGGGACTCGCTCGAAAAGCTGCTCAAAGCGAAGCAGATGTTATAGTTTTTTGCGGCGTTCATTTTATGGCAGAAAGTGCTGCCATCTTATCACCAGATAAATTAGTGCTGTTGCCAGAAAAAGAAGCCGGGTGCCCGATGGCGGATATGGCTAACGCTCAAGATTTAAGAGAGATGAAGAGCAAATATCCTGAGGCTGCAGTGGTATCTTATGTCAATACTACCGCAGCAGTAAAGGCGGAAAGTTACATATGCTGTACCTCTTCCAATGCGGTAAAGGTGATCAATTCATTACCCGGTTTTAAACAGGTTATTTTTACTCCGGATCGAAATCTGGGGCAATATGTAGCGTCCCAATGCGATAAAGAAATCATTCTTTGGGAAGGTTACTGCAACACCCATGACCGAGTAACCCCAGAAGATATTATAAGCAAAAAGGACCACTATCCCCAGGCAGAGGTTGTGGTTCATCCCGAATGCCGACCGGAGGTCGTTGCCCTCAGCGATTATACAGGCAGTACTGCCGGAATGCTCAAATATATTAAAGACAGTGACCGCAGCCAGTTTATTATTGGAACTGAGCAGGGCCTGCTGCATGCTTTAAAGAAACAAAATCCAGCTAAAGAAATGATTCTGGCTTCAAAAAAATTGATTTGTCCAAATATGAAACTGACTACGCTGCCTAAAATAGTCGAATCATTGACCACAATGAGACCGATTATAACTGTAGAAAAAGAGATTGCCAGAAAGGCATACCTGGCTTTGGATCGTATGCTTAAAATATAGGAATGAGAGAAAGATTGTGAGTAGATACCTAGTAAATTTTTCTACAGCTGATAATTTACCGACTGTCTACACAGATTTGCTGGTAGTTGGCAGTGGTGTAGCCGGCTTGTTTACAGCTTTCTGCGCTGCTGAGCAAAACAGAAAGGTAACTGTCCTGACCAAGAATTTAACTGAGAGCAATACTCGTTATGCTCAAGGTGGAATTGCCGTTGTCCTGGACCATATCCATGATTCATATCAGGAGCATATTCAGGACACCCTTCAGGCAGGCAGTGGAATATGCAACCCACAGGCTGTGCAGATTATGGTTGAGGATGGCCCGTCGCTGGTCAAGCAGCTGATGAAAATAGGGGCTAATTTTGATAAGCAAAAAAATGGGGACTTAATGGTTACTCGTGAAGGCGGTCACAGCCATTATCGGGTGCTCCACAGTGACGGAGACCAAACTGGTAAAGAGATCGCCAGAACCTTGGAACATGCTGTAGTCAATCATCCTAATATTACTATTATCAACAATAGTTTTGCGATAGATATTATCATGGCCGGGGGTGAATGCTGGGGTATCATTGCTTTGGATGAGCATAATAAATTACGGCTAATCTGTGCCGCTGCCACAGTATTGGCAACCGGCGGTTTAGGAAAGATATACTCCAATACTACAAATCCTGAAGTGGCTACTGCAGATGGTATGGGCATAGCCTATCGGGCCGGTGCAGAAATGATGAATATGGCTTTTATTCAGTTCCACCCTACCGCGTTGGCTCTTAAAGGAAAACCCTCTTTTTTAGTATCTGAAGCAGTCCGAGGCGAAGGCGCAGTATTGCGCAACAAAAACGGCAAGAGATTTATGCTCGACAGGTATCCCCGGGCTGAACTGGAGACTCGCAGTATTGTGGCACAGGCTATGGTTGCCCAGATGCAGCAGAATAGTACGGATTACATCAGTTTAGATATTCAGCCCCTGCTTGAGAAGGGGATAGATTTTGCCACAAGATTTCCTTATATTAATAAGAAGCTGCTGGAATATGGAATTAACCCATTGACAGAATCGATTCCGGTAGCACCTGCCGCCCATTACGCCATGGGAGGGGTTAAGACAGATTTAAATGGACGGACTTCTATTAACCGTCTTTATGCCTGTGGAGAGGTTGCCTGTAGTGGATTACATGGGGCCAACAGGCTGGCCAGCAACTCTTTACTGGACGGCTTAGTTTTTAGTCATCGTATAGCAGAGGATTTTTTGCATAACGGTGTTAAAAATATTGCTAAAATGCCTCATATCTATAATAATAGTAGTAGAATCTCAAATATTTTTAATGAAAAAGAATTGAAAATAAGTATCCAAAAGATAATGTGGAAAAATGTTGGACTGGTGAGAAACCAGCACACCCTACTGACCGCAATTAAGGAACTCGGTTCTTATCTTCCGTATTTATGGCAGGATTTAAGAACCAGGTCTGACTTTGAAGCAGCAAATATGCTGATGGTGGCTCTGGTGATTGCTCGAAGCGCTCTGTGGAGAGAAGAGAGCCGGGGCAGCCACTACCGGTCAGACTATCCCCAGCAGGTCGAGTCTTACCAAAGATCTGACGTTATTAGGAGGTAGCTATGGAATTAAACCTGTTTATGATTAAACCTATTGTTGAACAAGCTTTAAAAGAAGATATTGGATATTATGACCTGACCACAGTGTCGATAATACCTGAAAAAATGAGAGCTAAGGCAGTTATAAAGGTTAAACAACAAGGCATTTTAGCAGGTATGCCAGTAGTAAAACTTGTCTATCAACTGCTGGATCCAACAGTGACGGTTAATCTATTGCAAGGTGAAGGAGCAGAGGTATCTGCCGGCATGACTGTTGCAGAGGTATCTGGCCCAGCTCGCTCAATCCTTACCGGAGAGCGGGTAGCCTTAAACTTTCTGCAAAGATTATCAGGTATTGCGACTAAAACCAGGGCTATGGCCGATAGTTTACAGTATTTTAATTGTCACATTACCGATACCCGTAAAACTACTCCCGGGTTGCGCATTTTGGAAAAGTATGCGGTTAGAATTGGCGGTGGCAGAAATCATCGCTTTGATTTAGCGGATTCTGTATTAATTAAAGACAATCACATTGAAGTAAGCGGTGGTATTAAAAATGCAGTATCTAAAGTGCGTCGGAATATCGGGCATACCATAAAAATTGAGGTTGAAACTACCAGCCTGGAACAGGTAACCGATGCCTTAGAGGCCGGGGTTGATATTATTATGCTCGACAATATGCCTTTGGAGATGATGAGCGAGGCAGTCTCTCTGATTGGAGATAAGGCCTTAATTGAAGCCTCAGGCAATATTGACGAAACGACAATTGTTGAGGTAGCACGTACCGGGGTTCACTACATATCGTCAGGTAGCCTGACTCATAGTTATAAGTCTTTAGACATCAGTATGGATATATCTTATGGAGATAAATAATGACAAGATCAAGTGAGAATAATAATTTCAGGCAACTGCCTGATTATCTTCAAGGGCTGTCGGTTAATCAAAACCCGGACAGCCGCATTTTTTATTATCAGGATTTAACCTCAACCATGATCACAGCCAGAGAGATTGTTGACAGCAGTACGGCTCGGCATGGGGATTTAGTCGTTGCTGAACAGCAGTCGGGGGGGCGTGGCCGCCGCGGTCGTAAATGGCTGTCGCCGGTAGGCGGCCTGTGGTTCTCAGTAATTCTAAGGCCTGGCATTAAGCCAGATCAGAATCAGTTAATTGCCTTAGCTGCAGCGGTAGCAGTTGTCGAATCAATCAGATTGCACACCGATCTGGTTGCTGAAATAAAATGGCCTAATGACGTCTTAATAAGCAACAGGAAAGTATGTGGAATTGCCGTAGATTTGGTCATGGGACCTGGATCGAATCCCTGGGTAATCCTCGGTATCGGTGTGAATGTCAATAACGATATGCAGCACCTGCCAACAGAAGTGCAGCAGATAGCAACCAGTTTGAGCAATGAAACCAAGATTAAGCTGAACCGAAAACCAATAATAGATTCGATTCTGGTCAAGCTCTTCAGTAACCTGAAGCTACTGAAATACAACAGCCAGCAGTTGTTAAATATATGGCAAAAATATGATATCACCATTAACAGTAACATAAGGGTGTATCCAGCAGACGGCAGCCAGCCTTTTACCGGGCAGGCAGTGGCTATTGACAGCTTGGGAGCTTTAATTATAAAAGATAATAACAGTCAAATAAAGCGAGTGTTGGCTGCAGATGTGTCTATTCGAGTAGCAAATTGAGATCAGTCTTAATTTAAAGAGGTGCAATTAATTTTGAAAACTAAAATGCTTCAGGCAGATGAACAGGGTTTGACAATCGCTGCCAAAATCATCAGAGAAAATGGAATTGTGGCATTTCCAACTGAAACCGTTTACGGATTAGGAGCAAATGCCCTGTCCAACGAGGCCTGCAAAAAAATTTTTACTGCTAAAAAAAGGCCGACAGATAATCCTTTGATTGTTCATATTGCAGATTTCGAAGCACTGGCTGAACTGGTTGTCAGCCCTTCGGCAGAGGCTTTGCAGGTAGCCAACAGTTTTTGGCCGGGTCCTCTCTCGATCATCTTAAATGCCCGCACCCATCTGCCGCCAGCAGTGACGGCAGGTTTAGGTACAGTTGCCGTAAGGTTTCCCAGTCATCAGGTAGCTCAACGACTGATTAGAAAATGTGGTTGTCCGATTGCGGCTCCAAGTGCCAATATATCAGGTAAGCCCAGTGCCACCAGGGCTGAGCATGTAATGAGAGATTTTCAAGGAAAAATATCAGCCGTTATTGACGGCGGGCCCTGCCAGGTAGGCCTGGAAAGCACTGTTATCGATGGCACGACATTGCCCCTTAAGATTTTGAGGCCGGGCGCCATTACCTATGAAATGCTTAAGCAACTGGTTCCGGTTGAATTGGCGACTGTCTTTTCAGGTGGACAGGTCTTGTCTCCGGGCACGAAATACACGCATTATAATCCAGAAGCAGAGGTCATTCTGATTAAAGGAAGTATCCTGGAAATACAAAGGAAAATCAAAGTGCTTAACAGCGAAATTAAGAACTATGCTATTTTGGGTTTAGGCAGCATCATAACTGAAATAGATCTTAATCAGGCCAGTATTATTGAGACCGTGGACAGTATAGAGGCATTGGCTGAAAGATTATATAGTTTTTTCAGGGAATGCGATGCAGTGCAGATTCCGCATATTATTTTACATGAGGTTGACGAAAAAGGATTGGGATTGGCACTGATGAACAGAATTGTCAAGGCTGCTAATGTTGTATACGAGGGGGATCGTCAATGAAAATACTATTGATCTGCACCGGCAATACCTGTAGAAGCACTATGGCAGAGGCCCTGTTAAAGCAGATTATTGCGTCGGATAGCACTGGCGTCGATGTTGAGGTCTATTCAGCCGGTCTGGCGGCTATTGAGGGTATGCCCGCCACCGAGCAGGCCATAAAGGTCATGCAGGAAAAGGGATTAAATCTCAGTAATCACAGCAGCCGATTGGTTAGCCCTGATCTGCTTGAGGCCGATTTAATCTTAACAATGACCCTGAGGCATAAGCAGGTGCTGTTAAGAGCTAGCAGTAAACTGGCTGAGAAAACATTTACGCTGAAAGAATACGCTGGCGAAAAGCAGGAGCTGGATATCCTGGATCCTTACGGTGGATCAGTCGACGTGTACCGGGCAACAGCAGAGGAAATCCAGAAATATCTGGAGCTGGCCTGGGAAAGGCTTACTGCCGGCAGCAGTTGAGCTGAGCAAAATTCAGAAGTGATGCAGGTATCAGATAAATTACGGCAATTTAGTTTGCTTGAAGCAATGCGATACGTTATAATTAACACGTATTTTTATTAAAGACATTAAGCTGTTGAGGTGAAAGCATGATTGCTATAGGATGTGACCATGGGGGTTTATTATTAAAGAATAAAGCAATTAAATGGTTGGAGAGCTGGGGATATCAGGTAAAAGATTTTGGAACTTTTACTGACGAATCAGTGGATTATCCCGACTATGCCCAACAGGTTGCTGATGAAGTTGCAACAGGTGACTGCAGTTTAGGAGTGCTGATCTGTGGAACAGGTTTTGGCATGTCCATATCAGCAAATAAAGTTGATGGAGTTAGAGCAGCAAGCGTGCGGGATATCTACTCGGCCCGAATGCTGCGAGAGCACAACGATGGCAATGTTTTATGTTTAGGTGCCAGGGTGACCGGTGATCAGTATGCCAAAGAGATTATCAGTACTTTTTTAAGATCTGAATTTGGTGGAGGCCGTCATCAGCAGCGTGTAGAAAAAATCAGAGCTATTGAAAAAGAAAGGCAATAAATGCCTTAGTGAGTCTGTTATCAGGTGCACAACTGATAAATATTAGGGAGGATAATATTATAATGAGTATTTTACAACAAGTAGACCCGGCTATTGCAAAATCAATTGAAGAGGAATTAAATCGGCAGCGCGGCAATATAGAATTAATCGCGTCAGAGAATTTTGTCAGCAGAGCAGTTTTGGAAGCCCAGGGTTCGATTATGACCAATAAGTATGCAGAAGGATACCCTAGAAAGAGATACTATGGAGGATGTGAATGCGTTGATATAGCTGAGAATTTAGCCAGGGATCGGGCTAAAGAACTCTTCGGTGCTGAACATGCCAATGTTCAGCCACACTCAGGCTCACAAGCTAACATGGGCGTTTACATGGCTATATTGAAACCAGGAGACACAATCTTGGGTATGAGCTTAGATCATGGCGGGCATTTGACCCATGGTTCACCAGTGAATTTCTCTGGGATTTTATACAATATTGTTGCCTATGGGGTAGATACTGATACTGGAATGATCGATTATGAAGAGGTGCGCAGAAAGGCTTTAGAGTGCAAACCAAAAATGATTTTGGCTGGGGCCAGTGCCTATTCCAGAATACTTGATTTCAAAAAGTTCAGAGAAATTGCTGACGAAGTCGGGGCCTATTTTATGGTTGACATGGCTCATATTGCGGGGCTTGTTGCTACAGGCCTGCATCCTAATCCCGTTGAACATGCAGATTTTGTCACTACGACTACCCATAAAACCTTACGTGGACCTCGGGGCGGAATGATTTTGTGTAAGAAAAAATATGCTAAAAAAATTGATAAGTGTATCTTCCCAGGTATTCAGGGCGGGCCGTTAATGCATATAATTGCTGCCAAAGCAGTGTGCTTCCTGGAGGCTTTACAGCCAGAGTTTAAACAGTATGGTGAACATGTTCTGGCTAATGCCAAGGCCCTGGCTGAAGGTTTAATGAAGCGTGGATTTGATATTGTCTCCAGTGGTACAGAGAACCATCTCATGTTACTGGACTTGCGGAGCAAAGGCGTTACAGGCAAGGTAGTAGAGAAAGTCCTGGATGAAGTAGGGATTACAGTTAATAAGAACACTGTTCCTGATGATCCTCAAAGCCCATTTGTCACCAGCGGCATAAGAATTGGCACCCCGGCAGTTACAACCCGTGGAATGGGTGTAGCTGAGATGCAGGAAATTGCCGACATGATTGCCGACACCATTGAAAACCTCGATGACAGTGTAGCACTTGCCAATGTATCTAAGCGAGTCAGCAATCTGTGTAGCCGTTTTCCACTATATGCCTAATTAAGACAGTGGATTGAGATATCAAACACTGATATTTAAAATAAATAAGTAACCTGCAGATTAAGGGGCTCTTTTTTGAGAGGGCCCCTTGTATTATAATTTTAATAAGCTTAACTAGCCGGAGGAGGAATATCATGAAAAATGTCCATGTCTTAGACCATCCGTTAATTCAGCACAAGCTGACTTTTATCAGGGATGTCAATACAGGAAATAAGGATTTCAGAGAGTTAGTAGATGAGGTTGCTACCCTAATGGCCTATGAGGTGACCCGGGATTTGCCGCTGGAGGAGTATGTGGTACAAACCCCTGTGGCCAAAGCCAGGACCAAAGTTATTGCCGGTAAAAAATTGGGAGTGGTCCCGATTTTGAGGGCCGGCTTAGGTATGGTAGACGGTATTTTGAGGCTGGTACCGCATGCTCGGGTTGGCCATATTGGTTTGTATCGTGATCCGGAAACCTTGAGTCCGGTAACCTATTACAGTAAACTGCCATCGGATATAGAGGATAGAGATTTTATCGTTGTCGACCCGATGTTAGCCACCGGAGGATCAGCAGTTGCTGCCATCAGAATACTTCAGAAACTTTCGGCTCGGTCAATAAAGCTGATGTGCTTAATAGCTGCTCCTGAAGGTATCGAAGCTGTAAACCAGGCTTGTCCTGATATTGAGATATACGTGGCCCATGTCGATCAAAAGTTGAATGATCATGGCTATATAGTTCCCGGTTTGGGCGACGCCGGCGACCGTTTATTTGGTACAAAGTGATGATCGACAGACCGGACTGGGACTCATATTTTGCTGGAATTACGATGCTTGTTGCCCAAAGAAGCACCTGCTTACGCAGAAAGGTAGGGGCCCTAATTGTCAGGGATAAAAGAATCCTGGCAACTGGCTACAATGGTGCTCCAACAGGCTTAAAACACTGCAGTGAGGTGGGGTGTGTCAGACAGATCAATAAGATACCTTCCGGTGAACGGCATGAGCTGTGCAGAGGCTTGCATGCCGAACAGAATGCCATCATACAGGCAGCCTTAGCTGGGGTCAGTATCGCCGGAAGCTCCATTTACTCAACCACCTACCCCTGTGTTTTATGCGCCAAAATGCTGATTAACGCTGGAATAAAAGAGGTAGTTTTTATGGCCGATTATACGGATCAACTGTCAAAGGAATTATTCAGAGAGGCGGGTATTAAACTGCGCCGTCTGACCATATAAAAAAAATTTGTGCCGGCCACTGTTTGTGTTATAATAAAGCAATTAAACAGGGGAGGGGCATTGAATTGAAGTTTGAAGATAAGTTTGGCAAGGTGGCTTTAACCTTTGACGATGTGTTATTAGTGCCTGCTCAATCGGAGGTTTTGCCTCGTGAGGCAGTAACAACTACCAGGCTGACCAGAAATATTAAACTGCATGTACCACTATTGAGTGCAGCAATGGACACGGTAACCACTTCACGAATGGCGGTGGCCATGGCTCGTGAAGGTGGAATCGGCATTATCCACAAAAATATGACGATTGCCAGACAGGCTGAAGAGGTAGATAAAGTTAAGCGTTCTGAGCACGGAGTAATTGTCGATCCGGTTTATCTGACAGCTGAACATACTCTGGGAGATGCTGAGATGCTGATGAGCAAATACCGCATTTCAGGGGTTCCGATAACTAAGGGGAAAAAGTTGATTGGTATCATTACTAACAGGGATATGCGATTTGAAGAAGATATGAGCCGCCCAATAGCTGAAGTAATGACTAAAGAAAACCTGATTACCGCTCCGATGGGTACTACCCCAGGCGAAGCAAAATCAATACTACAGCGGCATAAGATAGAGAAGCTTCCTCTCGTTGACGATAAGTATAACCTCAAAGGACTCATTACTATAAAAGATATAGAGAAATCTAAGAAGTACCCCTTGGCAACTAAGGACAGGCAGGGTCGCCTGCGAGCTGGAGCTGCGATTAGTGTTGGGGGGGATTCTATTGAGAGAGCGACTGCACTGGTTGAGGCCGGGGTGGATGTGCTGGTAATTGATACGGCCCATGGTCATAACAAAAACGTTATTAAACAGGTAGAGTATATTCGAAGCCTGTTTACCGATATCGACATCATAGCTGGCAATGTAGCTACTGGTGCTGCCACCAAAGCCTTAGTTGAAGTGGGGGCTGATGCGGTCAAGGTAGGCATTGGTCCGGGCTCAATCTGTACTACCCGGGTTGTTGCCGGGATAGGGGTGCCCCAGGTTACCGCTATTTTTGAGTGCGCCAGAGAGGCTCATTCCCATGGCGTTCCGATCATAGCTGACGGAGGTATCAAGTACAGTGGGGATATTGTCAAGGCCCTGGCAGCAGGAGCAGACACAGTTATGCTGGGCAGTTTATTGGCTGGGGCTGAAGAGAGCCCTGGAGAGACCGTGATTTATCAGGGGCGAACGTTTAAAGTTTATCGGGGTATGGGATCTTTAGGGGCTATGAAAGCAGGCAGTAAAGATCGTTATTTCCAAAATGATGCTCAAAAATTCGTGCCAGAAGGAATTGAAGGACGAGTTCCATATAAAGGACCTATTTCGGATACAGTTTATCAGCTGATTGGCGGTTTACGGGCAGGTATGGGATATTGCGGTTGCAAAACGATTGCTGATTTGCAGGAAAAAGCGGAATTTGTCAGAATTACTGCTGCTGGCTTACGTGAAAGCCATCCGCATGATGTCCAAATAACCAAAGAAGCGCCAAATTACAGTATATAATTTTAATTAACTTGATTGTTTTGCAGGAAAAAAACAAAACTTGTTGAAGATATGTAGGTATGTATTTTATCTGGTATTGAATAAAGGAGGCAGTTGGAGTGAAGAATTATTCCACAGAAAACATTCGTAACATTGCTCTAATTTCACATAGTGGCGCTGGAAAAACTTCGTTAGCAGAAGCTATGTATTATAATACGGGAGCTGTAACACGATTAGGTAGAGTTGAAGATGGCAACACAGTTTCGGATTTTGACGCCGAAGAGATAAAGCGGACTATTTCAATCAACACCGGTATAGTTCCCTGTGAGTGGAAGGGCAGTAAAATAAATGTCCTCGATACCCCTGGGTATTTTGACTTTGTCGGTGAAGTAAAAGCGGCTTTAAAGGTTGCCGATGCAGCAGCTTTAGTTGTATGCGGAGTTTCTGGAGTTGAGGTCGGTACGGAATTAGTATGGCAATATGCAGATGAGAATGAATTGCCTCGGATAGTTGTAGTCAATAAACTAAATCGTGAGAATGCCGATTATTTTAAAGTAGTTAATCAGTTAAGAGAAGAATATGGCACAAGTGTTGCTCCGCTATATGTGCCAATCGGTAAGGAAGAAAGCTTTAATGGCGTTCTCAATATTTTAACTAATAAGGCCTATGAGTTTAGCGGAAATGGCCGAGAGATAAAAGAAATTGAGGCCCCAGGTGATTTGCTGAGCAGCATGGAAGAATATCGCATTCAGCTGATAGAGGCTGTTGTTGAGCAGGATGACGACCTGATGATGATGTATCTCGAGGGCGAAGAAATTCCTGATGCGGACCTGATTAACGGCTTACAGACCAGCGTTAAAAATGGCTCCGTCATACCTGTGCTGGCTACGGCAGCAACCAAGAACATTGGGATTCAGACCTTGATGGATACCATTGTTGACTTGATGCCAAATCCGGCTCCTTACTCACCAGCTGATAACCAACCTGCAGCCTTAGTATTCAAAACAATGGCAGATCCCTATGTCGGCAAGATCAATATCTTCCGCGTCTATTCGGGAGGCATTAAGGCTGATACCCAATATTACAATGTCACTAAAGGCAATAATGAACGTTTGGGATCTATCTTTGTTGTCAGCGGCAAAAATCAGATCAGTGTTAAGGAATTAAACGTTGGAGATATTGGGGGAGTAGCTAAATTAAGTGATACAGATACCAATGATACTATTTCAGTTAAAGGTTCAAAACTTACGATTGAGCCTGTTCAGTTTCCAAAGCCGATTATCTCAATGGCGGTCGAGGCTGAAGCCAAAGGTGCTGAAGAAAAAATTGGCACCGGACTGGCTCGTCTCCAGGAAGAAGATCCTACATTTACAGCTGTTCGCAGCATTGAAACCAGTGAAAATGTTATCTCTGGGATGGGAGATATGCACCTGCAGGTTATCAAGAGTCGTTTAGCTGACAAATTTGATGTTAATGTTACCTTAAAAGCACCTAAGGTTCCTTATCGGGAAACAGTTAAAAAGAAAGTTGAAGCTACCCACAAACACAAGAAGCAGTCTGGCGGAAAGGGGCAATATGGCCATGTCATTATTGATCTCGAGCCTCTGCACAGTGAAGAAAAAGAATATGAATTTGTAGATTCAATTTTTGGTGGTTCAGTTCCTCGGCAATATATACCTGCGGTAGATAAGGGAATTCAGGAAACCCTGGGTCAAGGTCCGCTGGCAGGTTACCCGGTAGTTCGGGTCAAGATAACCCTGAAGGACGGGTCTTATCATGATGTAGACTCCTCAGAAATGGCCTTTAAGATTGCTGGAAGCCAGGCGTTTAAAAAAGGTTTCCTGAATGCTGGCCCTGTGCTGTTAGAGCCAATTTATGACCTCGAAGTAACGGTGCCTGAAGACTATATGGGAGACATAATGGGAGACTTAAACAAGAAGCGAGGTCGGATTATGGGCATGGAGCCTGCCGGCCGCAAGCAAGTCATAAAAGCCCAGGTTCCATTGAGCGAGATGCCATCGTATGCAACTGACCTGCGTTCTATGACTCAAGGACGGGGTTTATTCAAAACAAGTTTTGCCCGCTACGAAGAAGTACCAGCAATGCTGGCTGAAAAAATAATCGCTGCCAGCAAAGAAGAAGACTAAGCAAAATAGCAAACAGCTCCAATCGGAGCTGTTTTTTTGCTTCTTTACCCGCTAATATTTATTATGCTATGACCAGCTCGAAGCCTGATCCCTGTTGCAACCTTATTGAGAAACTAAAAAAGTTAAGAGGCTGACCTTTTCTGCATTAAAGGATGATAATGTGATTATGTTGAATTATATTTATAGATTTACTATTGTGAGGGGTAGCTATGAAAAAGAGAGTAATCCTTATTGGAATATTACTAGCATTAGGGCTAATTGCTTATAAGATCTTTTTTCCATCTGATGGTATTGTAACTCTACAGGCTAGCAATATTATTGACTTTAATGATGCTGTGGAGTATAAACAAGAAGTGCTTACCTATAGTAACCTGCCTCAAGACTTTTATCCAGTTAAAGTTTTTACTAAAAATAATGCTGGTGTTGACTGGAACTACGCCAGTTTTAGTTGTTCTTTAAAACTATTAGCTGGCGTCGACGAGGCCTACATATCATTTGCTGACGGAGCCCATAGAGTTTATAATCGCTTAAACTTTGAGGGAAGAGTACATACTGGCTATATTTATAATGAGAATAATATTATTCTCTTAATAAGCAACGGTAATAAGTATCAGCTGGCTACTTTTAACTATTATGGAGAGTTCTTAAATAGCTTTGATTTATACGGTCTTAGTAGTAAAAGCAATTATCAGTTGATTTCCAGCAGTTATGATGGGTTTTACTTAATATATTCTGACAACGGGCAGTACAGTTTGAAGAATTACAGCATTGAGGATGAAGGAATTCAGCTGCAAAACGAGGGTGAACTTAGAAAAGATATATCCAATATCTTTTTTGACAGTAACTCAATATTCTTATTACGCAATACTAAAAGCAAACAGTATATAGATATTCTCAACAAAAAGTTAGCTGTAATAGATATAGTTGAACTAAATACTGAGCAGGAGGTAGTAGATATAAGATATGATTTTGAAGACGGTGAACTGGTGCTAAACGTATACATTAGCAACAATAGTGTTGAGACATTAAAGCAGACTATTCCCCAAAGCAATAAATATGAGGACTATTACAAACATACTGTGTTGCTGAATGAAACCCCGGATTTTGATGAAAGATTTAAAAAGCACTATACGGTTTACAATAATGACCATAGATATGTTTTTGAGAATGGCAGGAAATTAGAGATCAAATACTCTGATATTTTAGATAGCAGCTCAAGGGGAATAAACTATTATAAACTAGGGTCAGAGGCGATACTCAAAACTAACTCAGAATTAGACGTGTGTTTTCTGCTAATAGAAAATGAGCATAATATTGAAAAATTCATTAAAGTATACGATTATTATATAGGGTTGAACTCTCAAAATGAAATCTGCTATATAGATGCAAACAACAGTGAACATGCCATAGACGATAAATTATATGGTGAGCAAATATCTTTTGGTAAAGTCTATGTCGACGAGACATATAATACAATTTATTACTTTAACGATCAGGATTACTCCATAAAGAGCATTAACAGCAAAAGTGAAATTGAGAGAGTAATAACGATACCCCCAGATATTTGGAGTAATGTTGTTAATGAAAGAACAATTCACAGGAGATTTATGGTTGACGATAAAGGGGTAGCCCTGGTAGGCGATGGAACCTCAGGCAAATACCACTTGTACTATTATCAGTTTGGCCAGCAGAAGTGGAGTGTTCATGAATCTGATGAACCGCTAAGAACTACTGATGATAAAAAAATAGCCTTTAAAGATGACAACTTAACCTACTTCTTTAACCAAGATACTCTTGCCTTCGAGGCCTCTTATATTATGGACCATGAAGGTTACACCCCACTTTTTATAGACGATACCTTATATGTAGATGTCTTATATAGCTGTATTGAAGACGAGAACGACAGCTATAAACTGCATTGCTCTGAATATGTTAGCTATGGCAAATATAATATTACAGACAGAAAAGAATTAGGTGATAAAGAGGTAATAAAGCTACATAGGTCCAGAGAGCTTCTACTCTTAAACAATGATAAGGCAGAAAAAATTATAGATATGCCAGTTAGGGAGTATGAGCTTTCGGAACGGGGAGTATTGTTTACAGGTTTTTATCAGAATGCCTATCTTTATTACTATGACTTTAGCACTCAAGAGACGAAAACCCTTTATGATAAAGGCTTAATCTCAGAAATAGCCTTAAAAGAAGATCAGGCTTATTTTATTAGTGTTAGTGATAGATGGGAGTTAGTTAAGTTAAATATCAGTAGTGGAAATAGCCTGGAGGTTCCGCTTGAACATAATGAGAAGAGTTTTAACATTGGAGATGATTATCTGTCAATTTACGCAGAGAATGAAAATGAAATAGCTATATATGCCTTAAGCAGTCTAAAAAAGCTAGATACTATAGATGGCTTTTATGATATATGGAATGGCAATAAACTATACTACAGTGCAGGTGGATATCTAACAGAGTATAATCCCGAAGACAAAACTATGAGGATAATAGAAGTAATAACATACCCTAAGCCTGTAACGATAAAAGACAATTATCTTTATTACTTATCGGTTTACGATGCCGAAGCACCGCTTTGCAAGGTGGATTTACAAGGTAGCTATGACCTTGGCAAAATAGGTGATGCTGATAATATCCTGTTAGTCTTGAAAACACATTATACAGTATGGCTAATAAACTATGATCAGAAAAAAAGGAGATTAGAACTGGTTGATAGAGGCACTTCCATAGATTACAAAATATCCGATAACACTTTAGAATATAAGAAGTATTGGTATGGTGATACTCCTGAAGTGAAAAAAGTAGTATTTGATGGGAGTGTTAAGGTTAAAGTACATCAATGGCAATAAAGCTAACAATTAGAGAAAACTATTAAAAATTAATAACCATGCAGGGAAGACAGTTAATGAAAGGGAGAATAAAAAATGAAAAAAATTTCAAGTGGAAAAGTACGTGATATATATGAGGTAGACGATAGTAATTTAGTTATTGTTACTACGGATCGGATTTCATCATTTGATGTCGTGTTGAATTCTTTAATTCCTCAAAAAGGAGTTGCATTAAATTTATTATCAAATTTTTGGTTTGATTTTACTAAAGATATTGTACCAAATCATATTGTGGGAACATCACTTGATAGCATGCCATCGTATTTTTCTAAAGATCCAGATATATATAAAAATCGTACTGTTTTAGTAAAAAAACTAAATATGTTACCATATGAGTTTATTGTTAGAGGTTATATGTTTGGTAGTATGTGGAAGGCATATAAGTCTGGAGAAAGCTTCTGCGATGCTTCGAAAAAGTATGTTTTAGCTGAAAAGTTGAAACACCCTATTATTACACCATCAATAAAAAATCACGAAGGGCATGACGAATATGTGCCAATAGAATACTTGTATAGTGAATTAGGAAAAGAAAAAACAGATAAAATAAGTGAGGTATGCTTATCGTTGTATGAGCGTTGCTATGAATACGCTATTAAACGGGGAGTAATAATTGCAGATACTAAATTTGAATTTGGTCTAGACTTTAATAACAATCTAGTATTGGGTGATGAAATTTTCACGCCTGATTCAAGCCGATTTTGGGATGCATCTGTTTATTCTATTGGTAAGTCTCCAAAATCATACGACAAACAGTTTGTTCGTGATTGGCTGGTAAGTAACAATTTAGATGGCGTTATTCCAGCTCCAAGTTTACCAGAAAACATAGTAAACGCAACTGCTAAGATTTATCAGGAATGTGTTAATAAGATTATTGGATAGACTTTTATATCCAAGTCAAAATTTCTATTTAGCCCCACTAACTACAACTGCCAACCTATTGCCAACCAACTACCAGCCCACTGTAAATAAATTAGAAACGTACCATTATGCCGAGGCTGACAGAATTGATGCTAGCACAAGGAATAGACAATCGCCAGCCCATGAATACGATCACAAACCGTCCCCAGGCTAATTATACTTGCTTATATATCAATTCAAATTTTTACGATTGATGAAACAGGGAACGGTTTGTTGTAGCATGCCATAATTATATATCCCCACTAAACATACTACTGCCAACCTATCGCTAGCCTGTTCCCACTAAAAATAGAGAATCCCCTATAAACAGAGAATCTAATGGCCTGAAAGCTCCATTATGCCTAGGCTAACAGAATTGATGCTAGCTCAAGGAATAGAAAAAATCTGCTAAAAGATAATACAGCAGTATATCTTTTAGCAGATTTTTCTGTGTGACGCGGAGATAGCATTAATTATGGGAGCTCTCTATAAACGAAGCAGTTAACACATAAAAGTCAAATAACGTCAAATAACCATTGACTTTAAAAAGCGATTTAGTTATTATAAGGTCAGACAATGTCAAAAGGTTAATTAAGGTCAAAATACTGGGGTGAGAAATATGACTAGTATGGCAGATGTCATTGCGTTATATCTGCAGCAGCAACTGCAGAATAATGAATACCTGGAAGTCAGCAGAAAAGAGCTGGCAGACCAGTTCAATTGTGTCCCTTCCCAGATAACCTATGTTTTGCAAACAAGATTTACCCCTAAGAATGGGTATCATGTAGTGAGTGTGCGTGGCGGGGGAGGTTATATCAGGATCTTTAAGAGGCTGGTAGATTCGGATGTTTTACTGGCTATTGACGAATCACTGAGTGAAAAGTCTGCTCAGTTGTTGATAGATTCGTTATGCGATCAAGGCTATTTAGACAGTAGTCAAAGATTAATTCTGCGGACGGCAGTAAGTAATCACACTTTTGGTTTTAGTGGATTGAGAGCGGACAGACTGAGGAGCAGAGTGTTGCGTTCTATTCTAAATATTATGTTATCGCAGTAATAATAAATGGGGTGAAATGGTGAAGTGTAATGTATGCGGAAAAAAAGAAGCCACTGTAAAGATAGTTAAAGTCATTAATGGGGAGCAGACAGTGACGCATTTATGTGAGGAATGTGCTAAATCCCATCAGGATTTAAACTTTAGCCCGGTAAGCTTTAATCTTTCCAGCTTGCTGACGGATTTTTTTGGAGCAGAGAGTAAAAACTCAATGCCAAAAATATACAACAGCTCAGCCCTGAGCTGCTCAAAATGCGGTCTGACCTGGAACGGCTTTAAATCCCGCAGCAGATTAGGTTGCGACGAGTGCTATAATGCTTTTCGTAAGCAGCTTTTGCCTTTGATCAGAAGGCTGCATGGCACTGTTGAACATCAGGGGCAAATTCCTCACTCGAAAAAATCATTAATACAAAAAAGCAAATCATTAAAACGCATGCGGATGAAACTTCAGGAAGCAATTGTCGAAGAAAGATTCGAAGATGCAGCCAAAATACGCGATCAGATTAAGCAGATAGAAACTGGCCTAGAGGTAGAGAAAAATGAGTAAACCTGTAAATGAAATAAAAAGTGCCTGGATTAGAGATGCTAAGGAAGCAGACTATATTGTGGTTAGCAGCCGTATCAGGCTGGCTCGAAACCTAGCAGATTTTACCTTCCCTGCCTCAATGACCATGCAGGATTCATCTGAAATTGTCAAACAAGTCCAAGGCATAGCTGCTGTGATTGCAGATTATAATTTTTATCAACTGGCTGACTTATCCGATCTGTCGAAGCAGATCTTGGTTGAAAAGCATATGATCAGTCCCCAGTTGGCTTGTCTGCAAGGGCAGGAAGCAGCCATTATCATCAATGATGAAGGCAGCGTCAGCATTATGGTCAATGAAGAAGACCATTTAAGATTACAATGCATTTTACCTGGACTGAATCTGGAACAATGTTTTCAGGCCATTTCTAATGCAGATCAGGAGTTAGAACAAAAGCTTAACTATGCCTACGATTCTGAATTGGGTTATTTAACATCATGTCCTACAAATTTGGGTACCGGCATGAGGGCTTCTGTAATGCTGCACCTGCCAGCACTGGTTAAAACCAAGAACATAGCTAAAGCATTCGACACCGTAGCCAAGCTGGGCTTTGTCGCCAGAGGTATATACGGTGAAGGCACAGAGGGGCTGGGTCATATGTTTCAAATAAGCAATCAGATTACCCTCGGTCGGACTGAAGAAGATATTATTGCCAGTCTGAGCAGCCTGGTGAAGCAGCTTGTGGATCATGAGTTAAATGCCCGGGATTATCTTGAGGAAAACTTTCTAATCGATTTAGAGGATAGCGTAGGTCGGGCCTGGGGATTACTTAGTGGAGCCAGAAAAATAAGTGCTGAGGAAACCATGAAGCTTTTGTCAAAGCTGCGGCTGGGAGCAGAAAGAAAACTGGTTGTTGACATTAAGCCAGCCGATTTAAATAAGCTGATGTTAGATATTCAGATCGGCTCCCTGCAGCAATTAGTACATGAGAGATTAGATGCAAATCAAAGAGATATTATTAGAGCAACAATATTGAGGCAACGATTAAAACAGTAAGGGGGAATTATAATGTTTGATCGATTTTCGAGCAGTGCTCGCAAAGTAATAATGAAAGCCCAGGAGGAATCTAATTCCTTAGGGCATAACCTGGTTGGTACCGAACACCTGCTGTTAGGTCTGACAGCTATTGATGAAGGCCTGGCAGCTAAAGCCCTGGCTAATGTCGGCTTAACCTTTGAAAAGGTTAAACAGCGTATCCAGGAAATAGTTAAACCATCTCCCAATAGTCAGCTTAAAAACCTGCCGGCGCAGTCAGTAGCTATTACCCCCAGGGTAAAGCGAATCATTGAGCTGGCCATGATTTCAGCCCGGGAACTGGGTCACAACTATATTGGAACAGAGCATTTGCTGATAGGTTTAATACGCGAAAGTGAAGGGGTAGCTATTCGGGTAATCAAAGACCTGGGAGTCAGCCCTTCGCAAATTCAGAATGAGCTGTTGAAATTATTGCAGAATTCACCACGGAATCAGGATAATGCTGAAAGAAAAGGTTCACAAGATATTTTGGAGCAGTATGGCAGAGATTTAACCGGCTTAGCCCGTAAGGGTGAAATTGATCCGGTAATCGGCAGAGAAAAAGAGATTGAGAGAGTGGTTCAAATCTTGACCCGCAGAACCAAGAATAATCCTGTCTTAATCGGAGAGCCTGGTGTGGGAAAAACCGCAATCGCTGAAGGCCTGGCTCAGAGTATAGTAGCTGGTAAGGTTCCAGAGCTGTTAAAAGATAAACGCCTGTTTTCTCTGGATATGGGCTCTCTGGTAGCTGGAACAAAATACAGAGGAGAGTTTGAAGACAGATTAAAAAAGGTGATTAAAGAACTTTCCGAGCAGAAGGATACTATCCTGTTTGTTGACGAGCTGCATACTATAGTTGGTGCTGGCGGTGCCGAGGGGGCAATCGATGCTTCCAATATGCTAAAGCCCGCTTTAGCTCGGGGTGAACTACAGGTTATCGGGGCCACTACCCTAGATGAGTATCGCAAGTACGTTGAAAAAGACGCAGCTTTAGAGCGCCGTTTTCAACCGATAGACGTTAATGAACCCAGCGTTGAAGAGACTATAGCAATCCTGAAAGGAATACGCGATAAGTACGAAGCTCATCACAAAGTGAAAATATCCAATAAAGCTGTTGAGCAGGCCGCAATTCTGTCAGACAGATATATCTCAGATCGCTTTTTGCCGGACAAAGCAATCGATTTAATAGACGAGGCTGCCTCCAAAGTCAGACTGAGAAATGCGATAGTTCCGCCTGATTTAAAAGGATTGGAAAAAGAGCTCGAAAGACTGAAAACAGAAAAAATGGCAGCAGTGGAAGAGCAGGATTTTGAAAAGGCAGCAAAAATAAGGGATCAGGAAACGGAGCTTGTCCAAAAGCAACGGACCCTCAAAAAGGAATGGGAGACTGAAAAGTTTTCCCGCAATGTGAGTGTAAATGAAGACGACATTGCCGAAATTGTTTCCGACTGGACAGGAATACCGGTGACCAAGCTGGCTGAAAAAGAAAGCGAAAGGCTACTCAATCTGGAGAAGATACTCCACCACAGGGTTATCGGACAGGACGAAGCGATTAATGCTGTATCCAAAGCAGTGAGAAGGGCAAGATCTGGCCTGAAAGACCCAACTCGGCCAATCGGATCTTTTATCTTTTTGGGGCCGACAGGGGTAGGTAAGACCGAGCTGGTAAAAGCCCTGGCCGAGGTCCTGTTTGGAGACGAGGATGCAGTAGTAAGAATCGACATGTCTGAATACATGGACCGTTACAATGTCTCCCGGCTGGTAGGCGCTCCTCCGGGGTATGTCGGCTATGATGAAGGTGGTCAACTGACTGAGAGTGTGCGTAGAAAGCCGTATTCCGTAGTGCTGTTAGACGAAATTGAAAAGGCCCATCCTGAGGTTTTTAATATCTTGTTGCAGGTTTTAGATGACGGGCGCTTAACAGATTCGCAGGGAAGAACTGTAGATTTTAGAAATACAGTGATAATAATGACCTCAAATGTCGGTGCCAGAACCATAAAACATGGTAGTAGCCTGGGCTTTAGATCCGATGAAGAGGATCCTAAACAGCAGTATGAAGTAATGAAAGAAAATGTGTTAGGCCAGATGCGCAAAACCTTTAGGCCTGAGTTCATTAACCGAATAGATGAAACTATTGTCTTTCATGCCCTTGACGAAAGCCATATTGAGCAGATAGTAGATATTATGCTAAAAGAAGTGATAGATCGCTTGGCAACAATGTCTATTGGTATTAAATTCACTGCTAATGCTAAAAAACTGTTAGCCACGCTGGGCTATGATCCAGAGTATGGGGCCCGGCCGTTGAGGCGCGTCATCAGAAGGAATATTGAGGACGAATTATCTGAAAAGTTGTTGAGTAAAGAGATTGAATCGGGAATGAAGGTCACTGTCGGTGCCAGAGATAATCAGTTTACTTTTAAGGCAACTAAGAAGTAAAAAAGAGGCGAGAGCCTCTTTTTTACTTGCAAAGCTGCAATTTGCTGTTACATTATTAAACCTGACGCTTGTTTTAATTTGGATTACCAGAGCAAGGGAATAAACTGCTATTGCATTTTTACTGGTAAGGCTCTGTTGACATAGCGGTTACCCAAGTGATATATTAATATTATTGAAGCTAATCTTTAATAATATTAATAAGGATAAAAAATATGACAAGTAGAGACTTAACAAAAGGTAGTGTAGTTAGTAATTTATTATACATGTCTGTTCCAGCTATGCTGGGAATGGTTACCCAAACGCTCTATGGCTTAGTTGATATGATGTGGGTAGGAAGAATATCTGCCAGTGCTGTAGCTGCTGTAACGATCTTTGGATCTATATATTGGATAGTATTTGTGCTAAACAATACTATTGGTAATGGTTCTGTGGCCGTGCTATCGCAAGGTTTTGGTTCAGGAAATCAGGAGATAGCCAAAAAGGCCACAGCTAATACATTTGGATTCAAGTTACTAACTGGTCTGGCCGCAGCTGTAATTTTGCTTCTGGCGTTGAAACCTGTTTTAAGCATGTTTTCCAGTGATCCGCATGTAATTCGTTTGACACTGGATTACGGAATAATAAGAACTATTTTTTTACCTGTAACCTTCTCTTCATTTACAGTTCATACCGTATTGCGCTGTAGTGGTGATGCCAAAAGCCCCATGTATATAACCATGTTTACTGCTCTGTTAAATATTATTTTAGATCCGATATTTATCTTCGATACTATACCTGTTGTGGGCATACCAGGGCTGGGATTAGGGGTTTTTGGAGCAGCATTGGCTACCGTGATATCGGTAACGATTTCTCTGCTCATTGGGCTGTGGATACTGTTTGGGCCTAAAAGCAGGTTTAGTATGCAGATATCAGATATATGGAAAATTGACTGGCAGGTAGCTTTAAACATAACCCGTATCGGTTTTCCGCCAGCAGCCTCCGGTTTTTTGCGTACTATGACTAATCTGATTATCCTGGGTTTTGTTACTACATACGGCATGGCAGCAGTTGCCGCCTGGGGAATCATTGGCAGGTTGCTTAGTTTGATGTGGATGCCCATAAATGGAATTAAGCAGGGAGGAAGTGCTATCGTTGGCCAAAACATTGGCGCAGGTTTTGGAGAGAGAGCTGAGAAAACGGGATTGATCGCTGGAAAACTGGGTTTAATAAGTATGGCTGTTTTAGCTTTCTTAATGTTTATAACCTCCCCTCAGTTAATGTCACTGTTTACAAATGATATTGAAGTTATCAGTTTAGGAGCTGCTGCTCTAAAAGCTGCCATGTTTGCGATGCCAGTTTTTGGGCTGTACTCCGGGGTGTCTACCCTGTTCATGGGATCAGGTAATACCTTGCCTTTCTTAATTGCTGGCACTGTAGGTCAATGGCTGTTTCAGATGCCCCTGTTGTTTATGGTAGTGAGGATTATGCATTTGCCATTTGCCTGGGTTGGTGCCGGTTATATTGGTCTTGCAATCGGAGAAGGGCTTGTCTATCTTTATTTTTGCTATAGGGGTAACTGGAGAGAGAAGATAAAAGCAAAAATGGCAGCTGCAAATACCTTAAGGAGTTAGTTTAAAAGTACTTCAATAGTAATTGAAATAATAGCGCTTGTTAACTTACTTTTTTCGAACAAAATTTTAAGTAAAAAGTAATAAATTTTTGTAAAATCTTAATTCAACTAAAATTTTACTCTTTTTTTTAGCTATAATGATGGAAAGAGGGTGATTGTCATGGCTAAAAACAAGACAGTGTTTGTATGTAATGAATGCGGAGCTGAAACCCCAAGGTGGGCCGGTAAGTGCAATTCCTGTGGTGCCTGGAACACCTTGGTTGAAATGATTAAGACTAAAACCTCAACTAAAAATAGTTTACATATGACCGGACAAAATAGTCGGCCTGTTTTACTTAATGAGGTGATTTCTGACAATGAAATACGCTTCAGCAGTGGGATCAGAGAGCTGAACAGAGTATTGGGGGGCGGCATTGTTCCCGGTGAAATGGTATTAATTGGTGGTGATCCCGGTATTGGAAAATCCACTCTACTGCTGCAAATGGCTATACAACTGGCCCGCAATGGGGTAAGGGTACTTTATGCAACTGGGGAAGAGTCTGTTCAACAGGTAAAAATGCGCTCTGAGCGGCTTAACGGAGCCAATGTAGAGATGCATCTGGTAGCTGAGACCGATGTCGATCTGATAATAAGCTACCTCAATCAGATAAAGCCCCAGATTGTGATCATAGATTCTATTCAAACCCTGATGACCAATGATCTTGGTGCAGCCCCCGGCAGCGTCAGCCAGGTTCGAGAGAGTGCCGGAAGGCTGTTGAAAATAGCAAAAACCATGGAAATGGCAATCTTTCTGGTCGGACATGTGACTAAGGAAGGCTCAATAGCCGGCCCCAGAGTTTTAGAGCATATGGTTGATTGCGTGCTCTATTTTGAGGGCGACAGCTACAATTCATTTCGTATTCTCAGGGCGGTAAAGAACAGGTTCGGCTCTACCAATGAGATTGGGGTTTTTACCATGGCTGAGAGTGGTTTGGAAGAGGTTGGCAACCCCTCTGCTCACTTACTCAGTCAGAGAGACGCTGCTGCCATAGGTTCAGTAGTTACTGCAACTATTGAGGGAACCCGGCCGGTGCTGGTAGAGATCCAGTCCTTATTGACAGAGACAATCTACGGAACACCTCGTAGAATGACCAATGGAGTAGATTATAATCGGACGGCAATGATAATGGCTGTTTTGCAAAAGCGAGCGGGTTTGTATTTGGGACAGCAGGACGCCTATGTCAATGCCATCGGGGGAATTCGGGTAACCGAGCCGGCCGCAGATCTGGCTATTTGTCTTTCAATTTACTCGAGCCTGCATAATTCGACTATCTCTCGCAGTTTGTTAGCGATTGGGGAGGTCGGGCTTACCGGTGAAATACGGGCAGTATCTCAGATTCAACTGCGTGTGGCCGAGGCTGAAAAGATGGGATTTAAATCGGTTATAATTCCCAGCAACTGTACTGAAAACCTCACCAAGAAATACCTTGTTGAGATAATAGGAGTGAAAAACATTAATGAGGCGCTCAGCAAAATTTAAGGCTTGACGCTGTTAATATAATTGACCAGGCTGCAGATAACAGCCTGGCCGTATTTAGAATGTTTAATAATATGACATACTCACAGGTCAGCAGTGGAAATAATTAAGAAAGTCTGTAAATACCAAAGGTGTCAATTCGGCTTTGCTCTTTTTTAATGATGTTGTCAAACTCCAAACCAAAAACATTGAGCAGAGCAGACATGTAAAACAAGCAACGTCCTAATTCATTTTCAATGGCATCTTTGCATGAACTGCATAAATCACCGGCCAGGTGGTTGCTCATATAGTCTTTCATATCGTGATAAGAAGAAATATTGTCCGGGATACTTTGGAGTTCGCCCTTAATGGTCACACAGCCACAACTGGTCACTGCTTTAGCAATGGCACGGTTGAGACGGGCATTGGCTTCTTGTAATTTGGAGGTTATATCCAGAATACTACGATGCCGTATTAAATTTTCATCTACAGATTCCTGGAACTTAGAGAATTGTGAATTTTGCATGCCGTTCACCTCTCGTCTCAATTTCACACTAAAATTATACTTATCACGCTTGTAAGATGTCAAATTTATTTGAACGAAAATTAAATAAAATTTGTCGCTGTATGTAAAGAAAGCCAAGTTTGTTCCTGGATTTTAGTTTGTGATAGAATATAAACTATAGCTTAATGCCTTTGATAATTAGTTATAGTACTTTAATTATCAATTCATATCCTATATAATGTGTTTTGTATACCAAAAGGGGGGTGATGCTTATGAAACTAATGCGTTGGGTTGTTACAATTTTAGCTTTACTATTAGGATATCAACTTACATATGAAACCCTGCCGTTGTTGCTAAACTTTTTAAACGTTTCGGCTGATCAGACAATAATCACTGTTGGAACTGTAATTGGCGGTCTTTTTTTTGCAATCATTTTTTATTTTATTTCTCCCGTCATATTCCGTAGAATGGTGTATTTTGTCGATGCTGTTGATATTCGTTTTCAGAAGACACCCGTGCAGGATATTGTAGTAAGCATAGGCGGTTTAATTTCAGGGTTGATTCTAGCCAATTTGCTGACTATCCCTTTAATAAAAATACCATTGATAGGGCCCTATCTTCCAGTTGTAACTAATGTATTACTGGGGTATTTGGGGTTAATGATCGCCTGGAAAAAGCGAGATGAGTTGACCTCACTGCTGTCCTTAAACAGAACCCGGACTGGTGGGAAGAATGCTCAAATGGCTTCAATTAAGATTATGGATACCAGTGTGATAATTGATGGCAGAATTGCTGACATCTGCAGTACGGGTATTATTGAAGGTATTATTGGAATACCAATTTTCGTTCTGCAGGAATTGCAGTATATTGCTGACTCTCCTGACGCTCTGAGAAGGAACAGGGGAAGAAGAGGGCTTGATGTATTAAACAGAATGCAGAAAGAGCTTGGAGCGCAAATCAAAATATTTGAAAAAGACTTTACTGATGTCACAGAAGTAGACAGCAAGCTGATTAATTTAGCCCAAGATCTGGGAGCTACAATTATCACCAATGATTATAATCTGAATAAAGTCTGCCGGGTGCAGAGTATAGGGGTCTTAAACATCAATGAGCTGGCTAATGCCGTTAAGCCGGTGGTTTTGCCGGGTGAAGAAATGACGGTGCTGATTATTAAGGATGGTAAGGAAAACAATCAGGGAATAGCCTACTTAGATGATGGTACGATGATTGTTGTGGAAGGCGGTAGAAAGTTTATCAACGAGGCTGTTCATGTGGTAGTGACCAGTGTGCTCCAAACGGCAGCAGGCAGAATGATTTTTACCAAAATGTCCGAGAAAGCAAGTTAGGTCTCATGACAGTAAGTGCCATAATATTAGCCGCTGGCAAAGGTACAAGAATGAACGCCCAACAAAACAAGGTTTACATGCCGTTGGGTGGTCATTCTGTTTTATCATATAGTTTAAGAGCATTTGATCAGGTAAAAAGCATTGGGCAGATTATTGTTGTTTATGCTCCAGGAGAAGAGCTGCAGCTGCAAAACTGTCTGAAGAGAAATCACCTCAACACCAGGGTTTTAACGGTTGCCGGCGGCAAGCTGCGTCAGGATTCTGTTCGGCAAGGGCTGAGTAAGGTCGCTTCTGATACCCAGTATATTGCCATACACGATGGTGCCCGGCCACTGATAACAGCTAAATTTATTCAGCAGCTCTTAGCAAAAGCGTTTGAAACCGGGGCTGTTATTCCGGCTCTGCCGGTTAAGGATACTATCAAGCAGGTCGAGGATAATGTAGTTCTGAAAACACTGCCCCGCAACAAGCTGTATCGTATTCAAACCCCCCAAATCTTTAATTTGAATCTGTATCAAAAATATCAAAACTGTGGCGATCAGGTCACAGACGATGCATCATTGATTGAAAAAGATTACCCGGTTTCGGTGCAGCCAGGTAGTTCCTATAATCTAAAAATAACGACACCTGAAGATCTCTGGTTTGCGGAGGCGGTAATAAGAAAGGTCGAAGATTTCAAGTGGTAAAAACAGGATTCGGGATAGATATCCATCAACTGAAACCAGGACGAAAGTGCATTTTGGGAGGTATTGAGATACCTTCTGATTTGGGCCCCTACGGACACTCAGATGCAGATGTGGTAATTCATGCCTTAATTGATGGAATGCTGGGGGCAACAGCTTTAGGCGATATCGGGCAATGGTTTCCTGATACTGACGACGATTATAAAGGCGTAGACAGCGCAGTTTTACTGGCGAAAGTTGTCGAGGTGTTTGAGCAGAAAAACTTTGTTGTTGCTCATGTTGATATAACAATTTTAACTGAAAAACCTAAAATATCTCCTTATGCTACTGCTATGCGCGAAAATCTGGCCGGACTTTTAGGAATAGGTTTTGATTC
>JANQLZ010000015.1 GCA_028280325.1 Bacillota bacterium | reverse complement strand
TCCGAAGCTTTGTAGCGGATATAGTGGGTATGTCTGCCAGTCTGGAGGATATCCTGCATATGGCGTTTAGTGACAATCAGATTTTCCTGCCGACCGGCCTGAAAAGCAACCATACTGTAAGCATCTATTAACAGATTTACTGCCCTTCTTCCTTCGACTGTGTATTCGCTGATCAGCTCCGGCACCCCGGCTTCGAGGCTGACTGTCAGCCTTTGGGCAGCATCCCTGACGATTTGACAGATATGCTTGGTTTCCAAAGGACTGAAGAAAATCTCCGCTGCCCGAGATCGAATTGCCGGATTAATATCCTGAGGGCGTCGAGTAGTGGCGGAAATCAGGACAAAATCGGCTGGCACCCCATCCCTGAATAATTTTTTAATGTACTCCGGCACCTTTGGATTTTCAGAATCAAAGTAAGACGACTCAAAGAAAACCCTTTTGTCCTCCAAAACTTTTAACAGTTTATTTTGCAGAATAGGATCCATTTCACCTATTTCGTCAATGAACAATACTCCTCCACTGGCCTCGGTAACCAGTCCGGGCTTCGGCTCTGGAATGCCAATATCGGCTAAATCCCGTCTGGCGCCCTGGTAAATGGGATCGTGAACCGAACCCAACAGTGGATTAGTTATGCCTCGAGGATCCCATCTCAGTGTTGTTCCGTCTATTTCAATAAAAGGCGCATCCTGGCTAAACGGGGTTATCTCCAGTTTTTTAGCTGCCTCCAAGGCCAGCCGGGCTGCAGTAGTTTTGCCAATCCCAGGAGGACCGTATAAAATCATATGTTGAGGATAGGGTGAAGACAAACGCGATAACAAAGACTTTACCGCTGCTTCCTGGCCGACAATTTCCTCAATCGCCTGGGGCCTAACCACCTCAGTAGCTGATCTGGCTAAAGTTCTGTCCTCCAGTTTTTCCAATTGCTCCAAACGAGAACGGGTGTAGGGTGTTTCAGGACCGGCTTTTTCTTGAAGTACTTTTTTTCTAATATCTTGGACATACTTTTTCTGACGCTCCTGCAACACTTTTTGCACCTTGCGCTCAATGCTCTCTTCTACCTTTCTCAAAGCTACTATCTCGGCTAAAGCTTGCTCTAACTCCTCAAGTACCTGATCGTATTCCTCAGGACGTCGTGATTTGGTTAAATTACCGTTATTATATACTACTCTTTCCAACCCCAACAATTGATGAGCCGGGTTTTTGGAATTAATTAGTTCGATTGCCTTCAATTTATGGGCTTTAGCTACTAAATGTTCTGATCCATATAAATTCTTGAGTATTTCATACAAAGCGTTAATCCGACGCTGTAAAACTGTAATCTCTTTGTCTTTTTGATTCGCTGGTTGAGCGTTAAATATTTTCAGTACTTTATTGCGCCAATTATGCATATTAACTCCCCCAATTTTACTATGCTGATTTCTATAGATGTTGGTTTTTTAGCTGTAATTACTTTTTTTTAATTCTGCCTGGCATAGCAATTTATTTGTATATTTATTGACTTACTACTGTAACCTTTACATGGGCAATTGTTTCTTTGTAAATTCGTACTGGAACCTTGTATTCTCCTAACTGGCGGATAGCATCACTCAATTCAATCTTGCGCTTATCTACTTCTATACCTAGCTTTTTTAGCTCCTGAGCGATATCCTTGGTATTAACAGAGCCAAACAGTCTGCCATTTTCGCCAGCCTTAACGCTGATCGTGATCCCGACATTTTCTAACTGAGCCCCTAATTGCAGGGCTTCCTGATGCCGTTGCTGTTCTTTATTTTCAGCATTCTCTTTTCTTCTTTTTAACTTCGCCAGATTAGCTTTGGTGGCCTCCAGCGCATATTTTTTGGGGATCAGGTAGTTACGAGCGTATCCGTCAGCTGAGTTTTTTACCTCCCCGGCTTTTCCTAATCCTTTGACGTCTTTTAATAAAATAACCTTCATTTTTTATCTCCTTTCTCTAAGACCCATTCCCGGTAGTTAAACAGCATATCAAATAACCCAAGTATACTCACTATCTTCATCAATAGTTGGTTGGCGAAAATCACAATTAATAAAATAAGGTAAAATATTTTTGATCTAATATACTTGGAAAAGAAGATTACTGACAAAGAAATACCCTGTAACACAACCGGTATTGAGAATATAAAATTGATATTTAAACCCACCATCTTGATCATACTTTCCGGCGCTGAGACAAATACCAGCACATTACCCAGAACATAGACCACCCCCACCCAAGTCGGAAATCTCCATTGAAAGAGACTTTTCATCTTGGGTACGTCAATTTTAAATCGAGTGCCAATAGCTTGTAATGTTCGGTAGTTAATATAAGACAGCATCAGTCCAATCAATAGAATCATGGCCGGCTTTAAAGTTCTGCCTAAAAGATCAAGGACCTGTTCCACATTCTCAAATTCGAAAGCAGTGCCCAACTGACCGTTATCAAAAGCTGTTTTTAATGTTTCTCGATAGATATTTATGGTGTCGTTATAGATATCTATACCGACCAATTGAGTAACTATTAACAACAGTACCGCAAAGCCCACTGCCCCTACCAAAGTCCCGATCATGATTGTCCAACCGGCAGAAAAACGCGCCGCCCCGTAACCCAGGGCTACCCCTACCGTAGCAAACATGGCGACCACAGTAAAGGCTACAACTATATCCATCAGTAGGATTAAGATTAAGATACTGGCAACAGTAGACAAAACTCCAACCTTGATACCGTGACGATAGGTCAGCACAGCATGAGGCAGAGCCATGATCAACACAAACAAATAGACCACTGCCGGCAGATAGAATGACATTAAAGCCATTACCACAAATATAGCTGTAAAAAGAGAGGCCTCTGTTAAAGTTCTAGTTCGCAAATTATCACTCCTTGTGACGAGAACGCAAATAATGCAGCAAGTCGCTGATGTCACCGTGATTTCGCTCCAGCTCATGTCCTTGCTCACGACTATACCTTACTTTCTCTTCCAGGGCCAGCTCTAATTGAATGAAACTAACATTTAAACGCCTGGCCAGCAGGTAACAACCAATCATTATATCGGCTAAAGCATTGACAGCACTTTCAATACACCCTTCTGTCAGAGATACAAAAACCGCTGCAACGCTTTTTAAAAGTTGATTTTTTAGCCATTCCAGTGTTCTAAGTCCACGTATTATGTTTACCTGTTTTTTATTCTCAAGCATATTTTACTCTCCTGTCTGTAATGAGTGTATCTGACCCATTCGCAGCTCCAGAAACTTTATCCTGCTTGAAAATAAACTGTTATGAACAGCACCTGACTTAAAATGCCAACACCCTTGTCTTGTCGACATGCTATGTCTTTGTCTTACATTATACTGTTTTTTCCTGTCATTTAGCAATTGCCAGTGAGGTGTTTGATTTTTTAAATATTAAAAGATAACAGTAAAGTATAATTACAGGGCTGCCGCACCTGGCGACAGCCCCATCAATTTTATATCAATCTATAACATAAGGCAGTAATGCAACCATCCGGGAACGTTTTATGGCTACCGTCATCATTCGCTGATGATGAGCACAGGTACCCGTAACCCGTCTAGGCAGTATTTTGCCTCGATCTGATAAATAGCGACGTAACTTGTCTACATTTTTATAATCTATAGATTTCGCACCGTCCATGCAGAAACTGCAAACACGACGACGGCTGCGTTTACCACGATTTTTACGAACCACGTTTTTCACTCCCTTTTAAAATGGTAAGTCATCGTCCTCTTCAGCTTTGAAATTCATTTCCTTGTACAGCTTTGGTCCAGGTGCATTCCTGGCAGTATCCTGCGGTACAAAGGATAACGGATCATTAGAAGAAAAATCTTGAGATGGCATATTATCAAAGTTGTTTTGGGTTGGACGCTCCAAGAAACGAACTGTATTAGCTACTACTTCAACATATGTGCGGCGCTGCCCGTCACGCTCCACAGTGCGACTCTGCAACCGCCCCTGGACGGCAACAAGGCGACCTTTAACCATGTACTGGGCAACAATTTCAGCCAGACGACTCCAGCAAACTATGTTGAAAAAGTCGGCAGTCTGTTGCTCAGACTGGGTACTTTTATACCCACGGTCTACAGCAATGCCAAAATTAGCTACTGCTGTTCCCTGCGATGTGTACCGCAATTCTGGGTCTCTAGTTAAACGACCTATTAAAACTACCGTATTTAGCATAATATTTTCACCTCTACACGTCCTGACGTACGATAATGTGGCGAATTACTGAATCAACTATGCGGAAATTTCTCTCCAATTCTTTATTAAAGCTACCGTCTGCTTCATAGTTGATCAGCACGTAGAAACCATCATTAAAGTCGTCGATTTCATAAGCCAAGCGACGCTTACCCCATGGCTCAATTGCGGTAACTTCACCATCGTGGTCAGTAATGATATTGACAAAACGCTCTACAACCGAGCGAATTTGCTCCTCATCGAGATCTGGTTTAAGAACCATCATAATCTCAAACTTTCTCATGCCTTTTCCTCCTCCCTATGGACTAATGGCTCTGTGACACAGAGCAGGGTTTACAAATTAAAATTATAACACACAGTTACAGGCAGTACAACTATTCTGCTTAGCTTATTATAACAATATTTTGGAGTGTTTTAAATGGTATAATGGCTCCAGGTGTTTAAAGGAGGATTGTAAATGAGTATTTTGACGTATAGAAATATTATACCCCAGGTAGCCAAGAACTGTTTTATTGCACCCGGAGCAATGGTAATCGGGCAGGTAGATCTCAAGGAAGGCAGCAGTATTTGGCATAATGCAGTACTTAGAGGAGATATCAATAAAATTACAATAGGCAAAAACAGCAATATTCAAGACAATAGTGTGGTACATGGCGACAGCGAGTATCCGGTCAAGGTTGGAGATAATGTGTCAGTAGGACATTCAGCCGTTATTCACGGCTGTACAATAGGCAATAATGTGCTGATTGGCATGAACGCGACGATTCTAAATGGAGCGGAAATTGGAGACGGCAGTATTATTGGAGCCAATGCCCTGGTTCCTCAAGGCAAAAAAATACCCCCCAATTCCATGGTGCTGGGGGTGCCAGGCAAGATTGTTAAAACGGTAAGTGCCGAAGAGGTAAACAATTTGATTGAGCATGCCGCCAACTATCGTAAACTGTGGGAAGAAAATTATATATGTTAAAGGAAAATCGTTACCTTATGAATACTCTATAATAAAAGTAGGTTAACTGAGATTGGATTAAAGCTTAGGCAGTAATGTATAATCGGAACGCATACAATGCTTACTACATATTTACATTTAGTTAACTTGTTACGATTATTTTGCACTGGAGTTATATCCTATCCTGGGAGGCATAAGGCACTCTGTTACTGTGCAGTTTTTAAGGCTATGGTTGTTTGAAAACTTGTTAAGTAGTTCTCTCACACCATACGATAATCCGAACCAAAATAGAGATATTATTATCAATTTTAATAATGTCCGCAGTAGACCACAATTCCACCTAGGCTTACAGAATTATGCCCAGATCAAGGAATAGAGTAAATCTGCTATAAAGATAATACGATGCAGTATATCTTTTAGCAGGTTTTACTCGAATGACGCAGCATATGGGTGTGATTATGGAAGCACCGTATGGACAAAGCCCCTACCCCAATGTTATAGCTCAGTTCCTGTACTGGAGGTTACTCTACTGTAATAATTGGCCACTGCTGCAGTTCCGACACCAAATTGAAACGAGTAATTACATCTTTTCAGGGCTATCTCTAACCCGCCGATAATGGCTAAAACCTCCGGCTCATGCAGCATACCCAGGTGCCCAATCCTAAAGATCTGGCCTTCAAGTTTTTTTAGGCCACCTCCAATTATTATGTTGAGTTCTGCCAGTTGAAAAGCCAGGTCCTGATAGCTGAGGCCTGCAGGCAGGTAAATGGCGGTAACCGATTCAGCACGCTGTCTGGGATCTCTGACCAAAAGCCGCAGACCCAAAGCCTCAACCCCTTGCTGAACAGCCCGGGCATTATGCTTATGGCGTTGAAACAGGTTGGGCAGGCCTTCAGCCCTGATTATTCTCAGGGATTCCTCCAAACCACAGAAGTGGGCAATGGCCGGAGTATAAACCATCAGCCCCAGTTCCATTCTTTCCCTCAGTGGCTTAAAATTCCAGTACCAACGTGGTAATGAGGCCTTTTCATGTGCTTCCCAAGCCCGGTCACTGACACACAGAATACTCAAGCCCCCTGGCAGCATCAATCCTTTTTGAGATCCAGCAATAACCACATCGAGTCCAATAGCTGCGGTTTGCAGATCACTTATGGCCAGTGAGCTGACCGCATCAACCAGTATCAGAGCCTGAGGGGTGATGCTGGCCGCAGTCTGTTTCAGGGCAGCAATATCGTTTAATACCCCCGTAGAGGTCTCGCTGTGGGTTAACAGAATGCCAGCTATGTTTTTGTCCTGGTTTTCTATTAACACTTTTTCTAACAACTCTGTACTTAAAGATCTACCCCATTTGACCTCTATCCAAATCACATTCAACCCAAAGCTCTGTGCAATTATCCCAAAGCGGTGCGAAAAAACTCCCATATCTACGGCAATAACATAATCACCTGCCGAAAACAGATTGACAATCGCCGCTTCCAACCCGCCGCTGCCGGAAGAGGGAAATATTAAGATTTCATCAGAGCTTTGAAAAACATACTGCAGACCTGCTTTCAGCTCCTGAAGCATAGCTGAAAAACGGTGGCTGCGATGATTAATAGCCGGCTGGCTCATCGCTTGTCTGATCGACTCGGGTATATTAGTAGGGCCCGGAATTTGCAGATACTGTCTTGCCATAGTTACACCTCTTTTATGAAACTAATTGCAGATTATAACCCATAAACCTATAAGGGGCTCGCTCAAAATAGTTACCCCCGTCTATTTTGAGCGAGCCCCCTGTTAAGTATTTATTCCTGACTCTCAAACACAGAGTTCAAGTCAGTTATCAAAGCGTCTAAATTTATACCATGAACCATCGCAGCTTGCTCAATATTTTCATTGGTTGCAGCTGGACAGCCGATACAAAACATGCCATGACGCATAAAAACTGCAGCAGTTCTTCTATCAGCCTCTAAAACCTGTTGGATAGTCATATCTTTAGTAATTTTCACTTTTTCCCTCCTCTCAGTTATTGAGGTCGGTACTATTTTATCCTAATCTAGTGCCGAGTAAAAGCCGTTTTTACTTATTTTTTGGTATTTCTCATCCTGATGCAGGAAAATCCCAGGGTTGAACTGATAACTTGGTCTCTGAACTGGATTAATGATACTGAAAAAGCGGGGTAGCCAGTTTTCTATTAACCGAAAAGCTTAAATGCCCTCTCACTAATATCGTAATACATGCCATTAATCAATGTTAATTTTGGTTTATTCTTGTCCAGGTATATTAAAATAAAATCTCCTTGACGGCAACCATCTATGTAACAGGGCAAAGTTAAATTGATAACTACCCCTCCACTTAAAAGCTTATAACTGGTAAATTGCTTATTAACATAGACCTGGCCTATCCGCACTGAGTCCAGTTTTACCCGCGGTTGGCTAATTACTTTAGCTATCAGTGGACTGCCAAATTCATTAACTGGACATGAAGGTATGTTGTCGGGCAAATCAGTTATCAATTTATCATCTTTTAGTTTGATCTTATCAGGGTCAATGAAGATATAGCCTTTAATACTAAACTTGCTTTCAATCTCCTTTTTTGCATGACTCCAAACAAATCTATGATACAAAAATCTTAGCGCTTCTTCAAAACCTAAATCCCCACTATAATAGCTAGCTGCTCTTTTTAAAACCTGTTCTCGCAACACACTGTCCTTATATACACCATTTTTATCCGTTAACTTGTTTCTTTCGGCCCATAACTTTTTGACTTGAAATAAATCAAAGTTTAAATCTTCAGTTGTAATATTTGTCAACGCACATAACCAATAGTTTTTTTGCTCAACCTTCAGGTATTCGTCGTCATTTATCAAATGTTTTTTTAGTAAAACGCCCCGATGCAATCCGTTTTGATCTACTACATTAAAAGGCATCTGTTCCCCTCCTCTCAGTATTGAGGCCGGTACTATTTTATCTTAATCGGGTACCGAGTAAAAGCATTTATGTTTATTTTTTGGCATTTCTCATCCTGATACAGGAAAATCCCAGGGTTGAACTGATGACCTGGTCTCTAAGCTTTATTAAACTTGGCAGGATTCTCAGCTCAATATCATAGGTAGCCAGTTCTAAGAGCGGGTTATTTACTTCTACCACTTTGTGGGGTACTTGTGGTTTTGATGTAATATAATACCCGGCTATATTATCTTGAAGAACAAAGTCTGCTGGCATAAAACAATAGACATAGAGCTTTGTAGCCAGAATTCTCGCCAGCCAACCCTTTTCAACCGCAATAACCGCTCTAATAGATCGGGAGCCGATAAACTTCTGATAGTCTTCCGCTGAGGTATTGGCCGCAGCAAAGTAGGTAACCCGGGGGCAGTCCCGCGGTAACAGGTAGTTTATTAGCCGCTCAGCATTAACAGCCCACACCAGATTACCCGGCACTTCTTTGGGACGTGGCGATGGTCGAGGATTAAAAACTGCAATATCACACTGCTCGCTGACATGATACAAATAGCTGTTATCAAAAACCATTCTCATACCTCTTAAAATATTTTAACATTGCTTACGAAAACAAACTCCACCTTTTGCGAACCATCTCATAAAATAAACCATTGACAAATATTAAAGCCAAATCTCCCTGGTCAAAATAAAGCTGAAGCAGGTCACCGCTGCGGGCATTGCTTATGGGAAAAGGCAATGAAAGTGTCATTTGAGTATTGCCGCTGACCACCTCAAAACGGGTGCTGTACTTAGCAATTCGAACTCCCTCGTGATGTATCATTTCCTGTTTTAACCTTGGCGGACTTATGATACTGAAAAAAACGGGCAGGCCGTAATCGGTATCTACCGGGTCGAGGTAACTTTCAGGCAGACTGACAATTATTTTATTATCTCTATACTCAGATCTGAGCGGATCAATCAGAACATATCCCTGAATAGGTATCCTGTTCTCGATTTCGTCACGCAGCTTGCGCCAACTGTGCCAGGTATGCATGAAACGCAGCTTTTCTTCTGAGTTTAAATGATCCTGTTTATGGACTTTGATCATTTTTTCTATTCTTTTATTAAATCTGTTGACATCGTAACCACCGTATTCACCCTTCAGCTGCCAGCGGTCTGCCCACATTTTTTTTATACGCTCCAGATCCCAGCCCAAATCCTCGATTTGGTAGTCGGTAAAACCACAAAGCCATAACACTCTGCTCTCTGACTTAACTATTTCATTATCCAGGCCATACCTTCCCAAAATAATACCCCGGTGCTTCTCACTGTTGTCTACAATATTAAAGGCCATCTGCTACCCTCCAAACTAATATACCTGTTATTTACCCGCTGGCCGGTTGTAATTAACAATAAATTTTACGATAAGCTGAGGCAATTTGTTACATTAATAAACATGGAACAATAAAACTTAGCTGCTCACAGGAATAAAGGACCCTGTTCTTACCGGAATAAATCCTGGATACTCCATTCTTTGCGTGCTACTTCGTACATAAAACCATCTACATGAATCCAGTGCACACCTTCTTTCTCATAAAATATTTGCACATTTTTCTCAGTGGGTAAATCTTTTATAAGAAATGGCATACTAAATTGAAACTCAAGATTGCCACTTTTGGCATTAAATATTGTACTGTAACTGGGAACAACGGTCCGATAGATATCCCCCAATTCAAATCTTAATTTTTGCCGTCCAGCTATTACAGCGTAAATCGGCTGGCCACAATCAGGGCATACAGAATCAGGATACTGGTCAGGAAGATCAACAATAATTCGATTATCTCTGTAGTTTGCGGTGAGTGGATCTATTAAGATATACCCTCTCAAACCGATATTTTTACCCGCAAACTCCTTTTGATCGCCCAGCTTCATGGCATGAATAAACCTGAGCTTTTCCTCAAAATTGAGGTGGTTTATTTTGTGAACCCCAAGCAAGACATCTAATCTGTTATTAAACTTGCTTTCGTCATAGCCGCCAGATCTGGTCTTGTACTTCCAACGAACACCCCAGACCTCTTTGATGCGCTCCAAATCCCATTCAGCGTCTGTTGCAGTAAAATCAGTTAGTCCGCAAAGCCAGGTCACTTTATTGGGAGTTTTAATTATTTTTTTTGCAACATTATTTTTACCCAGAATAATACCTCGATGTCGGCCCTGTTTGTCAACCACATTAAATGCCATATTCTATCTCCTTTGGTCCATTAAATCTATTGTACTAGCTGTTTAACATCAGTATGCCATTACCTGCTTGACAAAGCAAATCAGTATCTTTATAATTTTAGTATCTTACATTGCACGATAGTAGGCAATACACGATAGAAGGAAGAGGAAATATGAACATCCAATTTAAAAAAGGGGTTTTGGAGTTATGCGTTCTCTCCTTACTTAGCAGTAGAGATTATTACGGATATGAGCTGGTAAAAGCCATATCTGAACATATTACAATCTCAGAAGGTACCATTTACCCGCTTCTACGTCGCCTAACTAAGGAGAAGTATTGTCACACATACCTAAGAGAATCTACGGAAGGCCCTCCCAGAAAATATTATCGACTCACTACAGCAGGGATAAATAGTTGTGTTGAACTTCGTCAAGAGTGGCAGGAATTCACGGAAAGTATTAACAGTATTATCTCGGGGAGGTATAAGTATGACTAAAAACGATTTCCTAAATGAATTAAATAATCGTCTGGAATATTTACCGCCAGATGAAAAAAATGATATCATGCTCGATTACCAGGAACACTTTAGGGCCGGAGAGGCAGAAGGACTGACTGAAGAAGATATTATCAAGAGGCTGGGGTCACCGCATTCCATAGCGAAACAGTACACAGCAGAGTACCATCTGGAGAATGCCAAAAGAAACTCGACACCGAGCAATGTTGGTCGAGCTATCTTTTCGACCATTGCTCTTGGGTTTTTTAATCTGATCTTTATACTGGGACCTTTTTTAGGTTTAGTAGGGGTATATATTGGGCTGTGGGGCGGAGC